>CAYUEV010000098.1:0-1599 GCA_964443825.1 uncultured Eubacteriales bacterium | reverse complement strand
ATTAGAGCCGCGCTCGATCTGTATAAACTGCGATATTGGGGAAATTATTTCGTCTTTATTGTAATCAAAATCGCTAACTGCCCCCCCCCATTGTATAACAAAACTCCTTGTTTTATAATCTAATATCCAGTATCTAAAATCCAATAGCCGTGCATATCAACAGGCTTAGGGAAAAAATCGAGAAAGACCCGGCGAAACCGCGTTATATAGAAACGGTCTGGGGAGCGGGCTATCGTTTTAGAGGGTGAAAGGGCTTTGCCGGCGCCTGATTTGAGCTTAGCGTTTTGCCGCCTCTTATTTTAGATTTTAATATTTATCCGCGTTTTCAAAGGCTTTTGTCCCTAAAAACGCGGATTTTTATTTATTATTTTATCTTCTGTTTAACTTTAGATTATCGGCAATTTATATTTTGCCGGTATACTTTTTACATCAAATAAAGGAGGCAGGTCCTATGAAAAAATTAAATTCTGTAATTATGGAAACAAACTTCAAAAAATTTTTTAAATGGTTTATCGTCGCGTCGCTCGTCGTCGTGATTCTCGGCTGCGTCGCTACGGGCGTCGCTTTCAGAACGCAGATTTCCGAAGCAATTTCTTACGAGCGGACGTTCGAGCGCGAGGAAGACGGCTTCCGGGAATACGCGGAAGACGAAGAGTGGAATGAGAAAACGGCTCGGCAATACGCCCCCGGTAACCAATCCGTTGGCGTTTCGTTCACGGAACCGTCGACTGCGGCGAAAATCATCGCGGGAGCGTTCGGTTGTTTGTGCGTCCTGATTTTTGCCGCGTACTGGCTCTCGGTCGTCGCGTGGCTTTACAAAGCGGCGGTATCGTCGGATATGAACAGGTGGTTTTGGCCTATCGCCGGTCTGTTCGCGAATTTGGCGGCCGTGATTTTGTTTCTTTTGGCGCGCAACGTGTGCCGCGTCAAATGTCCCGCCTGCGGTCTTTTACAGAAAAAGTCGGCTAAGTATTGCGCAAAATGCGGATCGAGAATGCAGACAAACTGTCCGTCCTGCGGAGAAAATTGCGCCGTCGGCGACTTATATTGCCGCGCCTGCGGGAGTAAACTGTAAAAACGGACGCGCAACGATTGAAGGTTAAAATAACACGTTAAGACGTTGGTTCACAAACGGAAAATTTCTGAAATATCGACAAAAAACGCCATAAAAACGGAAGGAAAACCACCGACATGATAAGAACCGAAAATTTGACAAAAATTTACAAAAACGGCCTTAAAGCCGTAGACGGTCTTAATTTACGCGTCGACGAAGGCGATGTATTCGGCTTTCTCGGTCCTAACGGAGCGGGCAAAACCACAACGATCAGAATGCTAGACGGCTTGCTCGCTCCCACTTCCGGAAGAGCGTTTATTTCCGGAATGGACGTCGCCGAACGCCGGATTGAGATAAAGCGCATAATCGGCGTGGTTCCGGAATCTCACGGTTATTATTATTCCATGACCGCCCGCGAGTATCTGTCTTATTTCTCCTCGCTGTTCGACGCGAAAAAGGACAACGGCAAATATATAGAGGAACTGCTAGAGCGCGTGGGGTTAAGCGACAAAACGGACGTCGCCGTCGGTCTGTATTCAAGGGGA
>CAYUEV010000097.1:0-1623 GCA_964443825.1 uncultured Eubacteriales bacterium | reverse complement strand
AAAATTGCCCGCCGAATCGCGCGAAATTTTGAAAGACGTTTTATTTTTTCATAAATTCCTTCCCGCTTTGCCAGGCTTCGCCGACTTTTTTGCCTATGGAGTAGTAGCCGTTTTGCATCTGGTCGAAAACGAAAGCGTTTAATTTGCCCGCGTCGATTTTGCCATTATCGTCCAGCGCTTTTTCTTCCGCCGTGACGTTCACGATTTTTCCGAGTATCCGAAGTCCATACGGCTCGTTTTCTATTTTTTCGACGGTACATTCGAGAGTTAATGGGTACTCCTCTATTATGGGCGCGTCTACACGTTCGCTTTTTACGGCGTGAAGACCTGTTTTTGCGAACTTATTCGCGACTTTGTTCGCCGACGCCGTTCCAAGGTAATCGGACGCTTCTAAAGTATCCGTCCCCGGTACGGCGAGAGTGAAAGCGCCTCTCTTTCGTATGTTCGCGACGGTCTTGTGGTCGGCCTCCAAATTAAGCGCCACCATGTCCTCGGCGCAGATTCCGCCCCAGGCCATCATCATCGCGTCTACAGATCCGTCATCGTTGTACGTGCCTATCATATAAGTCGGCATGGGAAATAAATAGGGCTTTACGCCTAAATCTTTTTTCATAAATCGTTCGCCTTTCATAAGTTTTTGCGATTTTAAATTTTTTATTATTATGTAAAATTCCTAGCTATACCCTTCTAAAAATCTTAAACGCGCACTTAAACCCGGTTTTGGAGCGTTTTATTTTTCGGGAAATTCACTGTAACAAGCGGAGCTTTTAGGAATTTTAGTCCGCGCGTATATTGCTTTAGTATCGCGCTTTATCGCGATTTTATAAACCGCGCCTAGTCAAAGATAGACCTCGCATTCCTTGCGGACGGAACAGGCCTTTTTAATGGTCATGGCGGCGACGGATACCATAAAGCCGTTTACGGTTCTCGCGCTGTTGGGACATTTCGCGACGCACCGCATACAAGAGATACACTTCGTTTTATCGGTTTTCTTTACGTTATTCTTATCAATCGCGCCGACGGGGCATATTTCAGCGCAAAGTCCGCAGTTCACGCATGAGGAACCCGCCTTTGGCGTAAGTCCCGCGCCTCCCGCCTTCTTGTAAGGGCGAGCGCCCGGAATTGAAAAATCGCTCCGGCTTTCAGGGCGGCTTAACTTTTCGGAAATCCTTTTGCCAATATCCTTAAGGCGCGTTTCATCCTCCGTATCGGGGCGACCCGCCGCGTACCGGCGCATGATGGAATGCCGAGCGACAGCCGCGACCGCCGCGATTACAACGAAGCTGCTCTCTTTAGCTAAATCGGAAGTTTCAATAAGCGAATCCTCATAAGCCCTGTTCCCGTACACTGAGAGCGCGACGCACGGAGTCCCGCCGCCCTTAATTTTCCTTAAACGCTCCGCCGCGACGCCCGGAACGCGCCCGCCGAAAGACGGAAAAGCTATCACCGCGACGCCGTTTTTATCCGGAACAAAACTTTCCGCGTTAAAATTTCTATCGGACAAATCGTAAACTTCCGTTTCGTCTCCGAGCGACGAGCAGAGAATCCCGGCGCACTTTTCCACGCCGCCCGTGGGACTGAATAAAATAAGCGAACATTTCATATAAAAACTTCTCCTTAACA
>CAYUEV010000096.1:0-1732 GCA_964443825.1 uncultured Eubacteriales bacterium | reverse complement strand
CGGTAAATAAAATGTAAAATATTCATTAAAAACATACAAAATACATTGAAATTCCAAATTCAATATGTTAATATCAATACGGCATTTTAGATTGGGGGATTATCAATGGCCAGTTTCTGTGATAATTGCGGCTATAAGCTGTCTATGATCGACGTAAAGCCGGAATGTCCCGTATGCGGCGTGAATATCGTCTACTACGGGATGGACAGCAAGTTAAAAAAAGAGGCTGATCAGGCGGAATTTGAGCACGCCTGTATGCAGCCGAGATTTGACAGGTTAAGATCCTCCACCATAGGTTCTCCTTTGGCGATAGTTCGCATCGTCACGTGCGTCCTTCCGCTTTTGGCGACGCTTCTGCCGATGGCCAAGCTTACGATTTCGCTTCCGTATTACACGGAAAACGTCACCGTCAATATCATAGCGATTATCAATAAGGTTTTTATGAATCTTGATTTTGATTACCTGTTCGCGATGATGGGCTCTTCCGTCGGGAAGGCGTATGTTTTCTATCTTATCGCGCTTCTCAGTTTCGTGTTTATACTTCTTGCGGCCGTCGTCAACATTATCGACTTGATTTTCGCCTTTGGCAAAAGAGGTCTAAAGCGCAACATAACCGTCGCTTCAATCGGCTTGGGATTTACCGTTATCGGCAGCGTCGGCCTTCTTGTCTGGTGCAACTCGCTCTCCTCAGCGTTCCCCGAGGTTTTTAAAGGCTCGTTCGTGATTTGGGGTTCTGTCGGCGTAGCGATTGGATTTATAGCGCAGATTGTCGTAAACGTTCTCTTTAAAAAGCTCAACATTAGACCTAAGTACAAAGACGTTTCAGAGCTCTTAGTCCCATACGACGAAAGAGAAAAGATCAGAGCGGAAAGACGCAAAGAGCAGCAGGTTAAAAAATCCTCCAAATCTGATAATAAGAAAGCTAAAAAAACCAAATAAAAAGTAAAAACAAAACGCGGTCGGCTGTGATTTAGTCGGCCGCTTAAATTTATGTCTTTTGAACGCGCGCTTATATGAAACAAATAAAGCGGCGGTCAGGCGCCGGCGGATCTATTCATTTGACGCTTAATTTTATTAAAAACAGGCGGTTTGAGGGGAAACAGGAAAACCCGCTGGAAGTTTTGTAAAACAAGAATTTCGTCGGATTTGTCGCTTTCCCCGCGCTTGTTTAAAACGGTTAAAGCGTTACCGGGCGCCGCTTGGCGAGGGGCGGGCAAGAGAAAGGAAGCCGCCAAAATCCCATGAAATCAACGGCGGCGCTTTAGGCAAAATCAAGCGAAGTCAATAGCGGCGGTATTTTCAGCGATTTTAAGCGAAAGTTTTAAGTGAATTCTTAAAAGGAGATTTAATTTATTTATACGCCGTTGCTATAAGAAACATCGCGAATCAGTCTCGTTCCTTTTGCTTCTTTCTGATAATACGTCCGCGTATTACCTTAATTGAGATTTAACGTTAAAGTCGCCTATTAAGCTTGCGGAGATTCGTTAATACCGTCGCCCGGCGCTTAACAGGAAACGGCGGTATGATAGTCTCGTTTAATAACGGTTTCGCGCGTTTAATCCGCTCTTTATGTTATAGACGGGACAGCTTTATTTAGCAAACATCGGAAATTAAGACGCGCTCGCTGATTAGTTGGCGATTGTCTTATCCTTTTGGAATTCGGTTAAAATACAAAAGCGGCGCGGGAAATTTTCCGTCTTCCGCCGCGATCTTTTAATATAAATTATAAATA
>CAYUEV010000095.1:0-1832 GCA_964443825.1 uncultured Eubacteriales bacterium | reverse complement strand
TTTTTTTAACTTTTTTTATTAAACGGTTGTATTTTCAGAAAAACAATGATATAATGGTAAAGGATAAAACTGTGAATATATTTGTTCCCGGCTGAGGGTCCGTAAGGTCTTGATCCGGCTATAAACAGGAGCTGAGCGCATATGGATGATATGGAAGAAAAAAACGGCGAGGCGAAGACTTTTTCCATCGACAAAGAGCATTTTTTGTTAAACGGCGAACCTTTTACGATAGTTTCAGGAGCTATTCATTATTTCAGAGTTCCCAAAGAGTACTGGAGAGACAGACTTCTTAAATTAAAAGCCTGCGGTTTCAACACCGTCGAGACATACGCCGCGTGGAACTGTCATCAGTTTAACGAGGACTCTTTTGATTTCAGCGACAACAACAATATCGAGGAATTCCTTGACATAGCCGCGCAGTTAGGGCTTTACGCCATCGTAAGACCCGGTCCTTATATCTGCGGCGACTGGGAGTTCGGCGGTTTTCCATGGTGGCTCTTAAAATACGACGATATTGAGCTTCGCTGTATGAACAAAAGATATATAAGCTTTGTCGATAAATATTTTGACGAGCTTATCCCCCGCATAGCCACGCACCAGATAACTCACGGCGGAAACGTCATTATGGTTCAGGTCGAGAACGAGTACGGCAGTTACGGCGACGACGAAAAATATATGCAGTATATAGCGGCGGCTCTTGTAAACAGAGGCGTCGACGTTCCTCTGTACACCGCCGACGGCATAGAGGACCACATGCTCACAAACGGCTCTGTTGAAGGCGTTTTTAAAACCGTCAAATTCGGGGCTAACGCGTCGGTGAACTTCCCGTATTTACGCGAGTTCCAGGAGGACGGGCCTTTGATGTGTTCTGAATTTTGGAACGGATGGTTTGACCAGTGGGGCTATAAGCATTACGAAAGAAAGCCTTCCGACGCCGCGAGAAGCCTTCAGAGAATTATGGCGGAAGACGCGTCTGTGTCGACTTATATGTTCTGCGGAGGCACAAATTTCGGCTGGATGAACGGCGCCAACTATTTTGACGACGAGTATAAGCCCATCGTCAACAGCTACGATTCAGACGCTCTTCTCACCGAGAGCGGCGATACTACAAAAAAATACGATCTTTTCAAAAAGACCATCGCCAACCATGTAAAACAAACCGAAGAAACCGCGCTCGACCCGCAAGTCCCCAAGGCGAAGTACGGCAATATCTCCTTTACGCATTGCGCCGAACTTTTCGATAACCTTGAAAATCTCTCAAGCGAGTTTGAGCTTATTAAGCCCGTCCCGATGGAGAAATTAGGTCAGGGTTACGGTTTTATACTCTATAAAACTCACCTTAAAGGTCCCAGGGACTATATGCCCCTCATCATAAAAGAAGTTCACGACAGAGCCTATATCTTCTTAGATGACGACCTTTACGCGATTCAGTCAAGAAACGACGGCGAAAGCGTAGTCGACATAAGAGTTCCCGAAGAGGGCGTCGATCTCTCCATTTTAGTCGAGAATATGGGCAGAGTGAGCTTCGGTTCCGAACTTAAAGACTATAAAGGGATCACCGAGAACGTCCTTTTGGGCGACACGATCGTATTCAACTGGACGGCTTATCCGCTCCCGCTTAACGATTTGTCGAAGATCGACTTTAAGCCTGAAAATGATATGATTTTCTTCGACCATCCGACTTTCTATAAAGCTCAGTTTATAATCGACGAGACGCCCGCCGACACGTTCGTTAAACTCCCGTCCTTTACAAAAGGCGTCATATTCGTAAACGGCAGGATGATTTCAAGATACTGGAGCAAAGGTCCGCAGAAATCGGCTTACCTTCCCGC
>CAYUEV010000094.1:0-1855 GCA_964443825.1 uncultured Eubacteriales bacterium | reverse complement strand
GATGGCAACGGCAGAATGAGCAGATTGCTCACAACTCTGCTGCTTTACCGCAATGGATTTTATGTAGGCAGGTACGTTTCTCTTGAGGCAAAAATCGCGGGGAACAAGGACTTGTATTATGAGGCGCTCTACCGTTCTCAGGACGGCTGGCATGAAGGCAAAGAGGACGCGGTTCCGTTCATTAAATATTTGCTTGGAACAATTCTTGCGGCGTATAAGGATTTTGAAGAGCGTTTTGAAATTGTGGAAGAGAAACTGCCGGCTCTTGAGATGGTGCGTAAAGCGACTCGGAATAAGATCGGGAAGTTCAATAAGCAGGATATTCGCGAATTGTGCCCGACGCTCAGCGTAAGTTCAATAGAAGGTTCATTGCGCAAACTTGTCGAGGAAGGAGAACTTCGAAGAGAAGGCGGCGGCAGGGCTACCTGTTACATCAGATTAAAGTAGGAAAAATTCGCCGCGGTTGTTTTCGAGTCGTTGCGATGATTGCGCAGTAATCGTGACAAAACGAGCAAAAAAGAGACGACAGTGCAGACGATTTTTCCCTGTGCGGATTGCGTTTTTGCCCGAGGAGCGCTATGATACCGATATAATTTTCAAAATCGGATTGAAAGGACAATATCAATGGACTGTATTTTTTGTAAAATCATCGACGGCGCCGTTCCCTGCAAAAAAATCTACGAAGACGAATATACGCTCGCTTTTATGGACGTCGCTAAAGACGTCGACGGCCACATGCTTGTCATTCCGAAAAAACATGTCGCCAATATTCTGGACTGTGACGCCGATACGTTGCGTCATGTAATGGATACCGTTAAAAAAATCGCGAATCATCTGACGGACGAGTGCGGCTATAGCGGCGTTAATATTCTCAACGCCAGCGGCGCCTGCGCGGATCAGTCGATTTTTCACTTTCATTTTCATATTATTCCCCGGAAAAAGAACGACGGAATCGACAGCTGGCCGCGCTACGCGGGCGCACGGCAGGAACTAGACGCGGTCTGGGAGCGGTTAAAAATGACGTAGGACGGGGGCAACCGCTCTGAACGCGCGTAAATCGCGTTATTTCGCGGATATTTTTTAAATTCTCCGTCGTCAAAGACGATTTTCAGTCGAGCGTCGGATGACCCGGCGCTTGCTTAAACCCGGCTCGCCCGTCAAATCCATTATGCGAAGTTTATCCTTGACGGTAACATCCGGTTGATTAAATGAGGAATATGAAGAAAGCAAAAATAATTCATATTGTGTTATGCGCCCTTTTTGCCGCGTTGACCGCCGTATTAGCTCAAATTACAATACCAATCGGGCCGGTACCAATCAGCCTTGCAACATTTTCTGTTTTTATGACGGGAGCTTTATTGGGGGCAAAGTCGGGCGCTGTCAGTCAAGCCGTATATGTCCTGCTTGGCGCGATGGGCGTTCCCGTCTTTGCCGGATTCAAAGGAGGTCTTGGAACGCTCGTCGGACCTACCGGCGGATACATAGCGGGATATATTTTAGCCGCCTGGCTTGTCGGATTTCTTGCGGAGAAATTTGGGAATGAGCTTTGGGCGCTGTTGTTAGCTATGCTTGCGGGCTTTTTCGCTTACATGATTTCGGGAACAGGCTGGTTTATGTTTACAACTCGAAACGGACTTGCGGAAGCTCTTATGATTTGCGTTGTGCCTTTCCTGCCCGGGGACGCGATAAAAATGATTTTAGCCGCGACATTAGCGTATCGTTTAAGACCATTCCTGCGAAACAAAATGGATTAGCTTATGGCAAATAAAGATGACGGAAAGATATAAGGGCGATAATAATTCCGGTTTAACGAGACATAAAAACTCCCGACCACAGGCAGTCCTCCGGTCGGGAG
>CAYUEV010000093.1:0-1899 GCA_964443825.1 uncultured Eubacteriales bacterium | reverse complement strand
AAAAAAAGAGGCGGTACGCGTGAAACCATTAAAAAGAATCTTATCAATCTTTCTTGCGGTCGTTATGGCTCTGGCGGTTATACCCTTTTCAGCTTACGGGGAAGAGAACCGGGAAGACAAACCGGACGTTGAGTCCGACTTGTCGTATAAACCCACGAACGCTTTAGGCGGGCTTCTTACCGATGAGATTGAAAATAATCAAAAAGACGCGGATCCGAATTATTCTATTCATTCCCTGGAGATAACGGGAAACAGCGCCAACGTCAGTATTACAAGTTTAGGGGAATGTTCCGTAGTCGTCGGTATCTATGAAAAGCGAAACGGTAAGATGCTCTTTAGCGGCAAGACCAAAGTCGAGGCTGGGGAAGCGCCCGAGGACAGCGTCGTCACGGTAAATCTCAATACCGACGCTATGCCCGATTATTTCTTTGTCAAAGCCTTTTTGTTGGCTTCCGATAATTCTCCTCTTTGCAAAAATTATGAAACTTTTGAGTATACTGAAGAATTTGAGAAATTTAAAGAAAAAACGGTAAATGATTTTGATTCCGACCGCGTTATGAACTTGGACGAATCGATCGACAACAACTTCCTTGTGTTAAAAGACGACGTTAAGCTTATAGATCCCCGGGAGGGCGCCAACATCGTAGTAACCGACGACTATGAAAACGGAAAATACGTAATATCAAACGCGGACGACAGCATAACCTCTTTAAAGCAGGGCGACGTGTTTTACTATAAATACGGCGAGGGCGCGAACGATTACATTATAACAAAAGTGGGAAGCGTAGATATTGACGGCGACGCGGTAACCATAACAAAAAGCGAAACCGACGAGCTTACCGATTATTTTCAATACGCTAAAATAGATACTTCTTCCACCAACGTGACTTTCGACGACGCCGGGATGGAAGAAGGCGTTACTCACACAAGATTGGAAGAAAACGACTACCAAACCGCGGCGCTTGATACAGAGATCAATTATTCCGTTGGGGACAAATGGACGTTATCGAAAAAATTTGACGGGGATATAACGTTAGATTTTTCCGTAATATTTAAGCTAAAGCTTTCCTGCAAGATATTTATAGACGTAAGTTTCGCGTACTTCGAGGCTACGCTTAATTATAATTCGGATATTGAGGGCGAGTTATCGGGAAAAATAGAATTTATTGATATTCCTCTTGGGATATTAGGCGTAGACCTTTCGAACATCGGCCTCGCCGCCGATATTAAACCGTCTTTCATTATGGAAGGGGCTGTAAAGATAAAAGTAAAATTCTCGCTCATGGAAGGCGTTTTGGGTTTCGCTTTAGATTCAAACACGGGGTTTATAAATAAAAACAAGGCGGCGGCAGTCGAACTTGATCCCGAACTTACAGACGCCGCGGAATTATTTATAGGACTTAAATTAAAGGCGGAATTGGAAATTTCAAAACAAATAAACGCGTCCATAGAGGCGAAAGCCGGGCTTAAAATAAAAGGGGAGTTTACCGCAGTTGATTCCTCGGAAAATAAGCACGATTGCCTTGTTTGTATTGACGGTACCGTTTCTTTTAACGCAAACTGCAAATTTAAGGTAAAAATATTCAGCTGGATTAAAAACGAACTTACTTTAGGAGAACTCGACCTTAAAATAGGAAAGTTTTACTATTCCTTTGATATAGGATTCGGGTGGGGAAGATGTCCCAATATCAGCTATAAAATTACCGTTACCGTAAAAGACCGGGACGGCGTTCCCGTTAAGGAAGCCGTCGTCAACAACGATTATACCACGGACGAAAACGGAATCGTCGTTATTTATCTTAAAAGCGGCGAACAAAAAATTACCGTCGTGACAAAAAGCGGACAAACGGCGGAAAAAACGATTACGGTGGCAAGCGAGGGAAAAAATATTGAAGTTGT
>CAYUEV010000092.1:0-1998 GCA_964443825.1 uncultured Eubacteriales bacterium | reverse complement strand
TCTTTACGGCGAGGAAAATATTCATGAAAAAAATAACGCAGGGGTATTATACGGGCGAGCGACCTTTGTTTGGGGAGCGCGGTCTGGTTATTGAGGATACGATTTTTACGGACGGGGAATCGCCTTTAAAAGAAAGTTCAGATATTGAACTTTACGGTTCCATGTTCAAATGGAAGTATCCGCTTTGGTACTCTGAAAATATATACGCGAAAGACTGCACGTGGTTCGAAACGGCTCGAGCGGGAGTGTGGTACACCGATAATATGACGGCGGAGAACTGCCAAATCGAAGCTCCGAAAAATTTCCGCCGCTGTAAAAATTTAACCTTAAAAAACGTATCTTTTCCGAACGCCGCCGAAACGCTTTGGAACTGCGAAAAAGTCTCTTTAGAGCGTGTTTCGGCTAAAGGCGATTATTTCGCCATGAACAGCGAAAACGTGACCGCGAACGATTTTACGCTTTACGGCAATTACGCTTTCGACGGAGCTAAAAACATAGAGATTCACAACGCGAGACTGCTTTCAAAAGACGCTTTTTGGAACGGCGAAAACATAACCGTTTACGACTCTTTTATTTTCGGGGAGTATTTAGGCTGGAACTCTAAAAATCTCACGCTTATAAACTGCACGGTTGAGAGTCTTCAGGGGATGTGCTATATCGACAACCTTAAAATGAAAAACTGCAAGCTCCTTAACACGACTTTAGCCTTCGAGTATTCCACGGTCGACGCGGACATAAAGAGCAGGATAGACAGCGTCCTTAACCCGTCGGGCGGGCGAATTGCAGCGGACGACATAGACCGCCTCACAATCGAAAAAGATAAAGTCGATCCGTCCAAGACGACTGTAATCTTAAGAAATCGTTCCCAAAAAGAGGGCTTATAATGAAATATAATTTCGACGACGTTATAGAAAGAAGAAACACGTGGTCTTTAAAGTGGGACGTAGCCGAAAACGAACTGCCCATGTGGGTGGCGGATATGGATTTTCAAACGGCGCCTGAAATTTACGAGGAACTTCAAAAACGCCTGTCGCACAATGTGTTCGGCTACTCCGTCATACCGGAGGAATGGTATAACGCCGTTTGCGGGTGGTGGGAATCGCGTCATAACTTTAAAATGGAAAAAGACCGGTTAATTTTCTGCACAGGCGTAGTCCCCGCGATTTCATCCATAGTGCGAAAACTTACGACGCCGGGCGAAAACGTCTTGATTCAAACGCCCGCGTATAACGTCTTTTTCAATTCCATTTTAAATAACGGCAGGCGCGTTTTGGAAAGCCCTCTGGTTTACGATGGTTCGCGATATTCCATTGATTTTAACGATCTCCGGGAAAAACTCGCCGACCCGCAAACTACGCTTATGATTCTCTGCAACCCTCACAATCCGATAGGAAAAATTTGGGATAAAGATACTCTCGCGACAATCGGAAATTTAGCCGCCGAATACCGCGTGACGGTAATATCCGACGAGATTCACTGCGACCTTACGGATCCGGGCAAAAATTACACGCCTTTCGCCTCGGTAAGCAGAGAATGCCTTGAAAACAGCGTTACTTGCGTCGCTCCGACTAAAGCTTTTAATCTCGCGGGGCTTCAAACGGCCGCCGTGTACGCGCACGACCCCGCTCTCTGCCATAAAGTATGGCGGGGACTGAACACGGATGAAGTCGCCGAACCTAACGCGTTCGCAATAACGGCCGCCGTCGCCGCTTTTACAAAAGGCGCCGACTGGCTCGACGCTTTAAGACAATATATCTATGAAAACAAAAAAACCGCCGAGGCGTTTTTAAAGGAAAATATTCCCAAAATCACCCTCGTCCCATCCGACGCCACTTATCTCTTGTGGCTTGATTGCGGACAAATTTGCGACGACGCGTCAATATTGCAGGATTTTATCAGGAAGACGTCGGGACTTTTCCTTTGCGCGGGAAGTCAGTACGGACAAGCCGGAAAATCGTTTTTAAGGATGAATATCGCCTGCCCGCTCGCAACCCTGAA
>CAYUEV010000091.1:0-2048 GCA_964443825.1 uncultured Eubacteriales bacterium | reverse complement strand
ACAAAAATAAAACGCTTCTTTGTGAGATTTTTTATTTATTCATTTGAAAAACGGGCTTTATTTATCAAATCCGGGCGTACTTTGCATTCTCGTCTAAAGACTGCGGAAAAACGCGCATACATAAGCCGAACGCGCCTTTGAACACACAGCGCCCGCGTCGCCGCTTAAAACGTCGGGAACCGCGGCTGTCCGCGTTGCATATTCGCTAAGATCCGACTCGTTTAACTCGATACCCCCCCCCTTCGGCTTGTCGTCGCCGTAAAACCTAAGGCCGCCGGCCGCTAAGCGCCGATCGCCCCAAACGCCGTAACCGCGGCGTATATCGCGCGGTTTTTGTAAGAACGATTAGATTCTTTGTTAGTTTACGCGGGCGACTAAACGACAAAGCCGCCGTTTACCGCTAAATTCTGCCCGGTGATATAGGACGCGTCGGAACTCGCCAAAAAAGAAACCGCCGCCGCGACTTCCCGGGGCGCTCCAAGCCGCCCCATCGGAATATCTTCGCAAAGCGCGGCTATTTCGTCCTTTGTAAAAGGAGAGAGCATATTTGTGTCGATAACCCCCGGCGACACGCAGTTTACGGTGACGCCGGACGGCGCGACTTCCTTGGCGAGGGCCTTGGTAAGTCCTATAAGTCCCGCTTTAGAGGCGGAATAGTGGACTTCGCAGGAAGCCCCCACCTGCCCCCACATTGACGAAATATTCACAATCCTCCCGTATTTTTCACGTATCATAAAAGGAAGAACGGCTTTTGAACAGTTAAACGCGCCGGTGAGATTCGTTTTAATCATATCGTCCCACATATCGCCGGTTATGTCGGTAAAAAGCGACTGCTCCGAAATCCCGGCGTTGTTGACGAGCGCCAAAGGGATTCCAAGACGGTTTTTTATGTTTTCGACGGCCTCGTTTACTTCTTTTTCGTTTTTAACGTCGGCTTTTTCCGAAATAATATTATATCCTTTTGACGAAAGCTCCGAAACGAGGGCTTTCGCTTTTGCCTCGGAGCTTTTGTAGATTATCGCGACCGAGAACCCAAGCGAACAGAGCTTTCTGACCGTCGCCTCTCCGATCCCGGTAGCGCCGCCCGTCACGACTGCGGTTATATGTTTCGTCATTTTGATTGATTCCGGGAGGGCTTAATTAAATCCTCCCTGCTTGGCGACCGTGTCCACAAAACTCTGTATAAACTGCGACACGTTTTGTTCCGTCATGCCTTTTAAAGTGAGCTGCGACGAGGGGATTTGATCCGTTATGGAGTCGACGACTATCTGCATCGTCAACGTTCCGTCTTTGTCGTAATCCTCGACTTGAATAAGTTTATTGCCTACGGAGTAAAGCTTTACCGAAGTGTCGCTGTAGACGTAATCGGTGCAAAGTCCCGGCTCGCCGTTAATGGAAACGGCGTTTTGCTTAACCGCCGGTTTTTCGGAGTCGTCGCCGTTCCTAATGCTTTGAAATTCCGAAAGATCCAGATCGTCTATGCCCAAAGCCTGGATAAGAGTTTCGTTAAGCTCCGTATAGACGCTCGCGGCGGGATTTACTATGTAAGTCTTGTCGTCGAGTACCAAAACGCCGAGACTTATTCCCTCGACCGTCGCGGTAAGCTCAAGATTTTTGCCGTCCGTCGCGAGTTTTACGGGCATCATGGAATCCTGACTGTAGATTTTGCCCTCTATAAAGTATTTGCTGTTGATGAAGACGTTTACCTCGGTCCCTAAATTCGCCTCGGACACCTCTTCCCCTTCTTCTATCTCAACGTCGCTTTTAACGGGAGAACCGCTATCGATTATGGCGTCGTCCCCGTTTATATGCGCCTCGTCTTTTTCGTAGCCCTGTTCGCTCACTCCGCCCGTGACGACGTCGCCGCCGCTTGAGGAACACGCGGTGAAAAGCGCGCTTAAACATAAGACGATAGATATGACGGCGAATAGTCTCTTTTTCATTTAAAATCACCCTCGGCAATAGTAAAACGCGTAACTTGACCGGAGCTTTAAAAACTCCCATATTCTTATCTTATGATACCACGCGCTTTACAAAAAATCAAGCGA
>CAYUEV010000090.1:0-2428 GCA_964443825.1 uncultured Eubacteriales bacterium | reverse complement strand
GTTTTCAGTAAGTCGTCATTCGTAGTTATCGAGAATGTTCTGAGTGGCGAGCTTTTCGGCGTTGTAGTCGTTCATATCGACTTCTTCTTTCGCGCCGCCGCCTAACGCCTGGTACTTGTCCTGATAATAGTTCTGCAATTCGCAGTCGAACGCCCCGTCAGGTTTGACGCTGATGAGAGTGCAGCCGCGCTGCGCGCCGTATTTGTAAATGCCCGGATACGCCAGATAGTCGATACTGTATCCATATGTCAGGCGTATACCTTTATAGAACAGCGAGAAATTGTTAAGGTGGTCGTGACCGCAGAACGTACCCATGTCGCCGCCTAATTCCTGCATAGTTTCAAAAAGAGTATCTTCATGTATGCCGCTGTAAATGGCTTTGCCGACTTCTTTAACGCCGCCGTAAACGTATTTGACGTTTTCGGTATCGTGGTAATCGTTTTTAACATATTCTATCCACGCGTCGCGATATTCGACAAGCGGAATATGGAAAAAAACCAAAGAACCGACTTTACCGAATTTTTCCATATTTTCGGTATATTCCGGGGTCCCTTCCTTGTAAAGGGAGGCGATCGTTTTTTCATTATCGGCGCGTAATGAGAGAAGCGTCTTTTTAAACCATTCGACTTGATTGTCGTGGATATTGTCGTACTTCCACTGAATGCCCAGGAAGTCGCCGTCGGTGTAGGAATGGGAGTCGATAAAGAACAGGGTTTTGGTGACGACGCCTTTTGAATTTTTTATAAGTATGGCGCTGTTGCCGCATCCGTCGACGTCCTCGGGACCCGTTTGGAACAGGCAGTGCGGATAATCGTCGCTCTCATAGACTTCCGAAATATCTTCACGCGAGTAGTAACTGTACAACTCCGTGTCGTGATTGCCGTAAACGGGAATCCAGTACACGCCGAGAGTTTCCATGAGGTCGGCGAATATCTTCGCCGGGTTTTTGTTGTTCATAGTACCGGCCTGATACGGCACGGGGTAGGCTATGTCGCCCGTTACTATAACAAGGTCGGGCTTTTCAGCTGTAACCATTGAAGCGACGGCGTTTATAGCCATGGCGTCTTTCTTTGTGGAGAGGCCTCCGCCGCCGATATGAACGTCCGTGATCTGCATGATTTTGAGCTCGCGGTCGGCGACGATGGTATAGTAACCGTTATCGTCCTTAACCGGCGTCAGAGGATCCGTCGTTTCCACCTTTTGGAAAGATTCGGCAAGTTTTGTGTTCGCGCTGTTGCCCACGGCTCCGGCGATCATCATTACCACGACGACGATGACGACGACAATAACGATTATGAGCAAAACTTTTAATATGGTTTTGCCGACGCGTCTTTTTTTCTTTTTGGTTTTTGCCGCCGCCTCTTCTTTTTCTTTTTTCTTCATAAGGTTTCCTCCATTTCCACGGCGGAGTCAAGATTGAGCTCTTCACTCAGCCTTTGTTTTATCGTATTTTTAACCGTCGCGTCGCAGCGTTTTAAATAAATATCGGCGACGCCGCGGCCAACGCCGTAATTATGCGTGTTGATTCTTACTATCTCGGCGTTTTCATCCGTTTCTTTGATTATTTTTCGGATTTGTTCGTCCGTCTCGCCGTCAAATTCGCCGATTAAAGTTGAAAACGAACTGACGACTAATTTGACGCCCGAAATTGTAATGACGGTACTTATCGCGAGCCCGAAGAAAGCGTCTACCAGAAAACCCGTTACGTTTGTAAGAGTGAAGGACAGCACGGCGGCGAACGTTATGCCGCAATCCAGAAACGAGTCCAGCATGACCGTCTTTATAACGGGGGAAGGGGTCTTTTTTTGCTTTATGGCGAGGACTATCCCCATAGCCAGTTTGACAAAACACGTAGCCCCGACTATTACGGCGTATCTTAACAAAAACCACACGGGGGCGGCGTTAAAGAACCTCCCGACGCTGTTGTACGCGAACAGAAGTCCCGCGGCCGTCATAATTATCGCCATCAAAAAGCCTATAACGTACTCGACGCGCCCGAATCCGTTCGGATGCTTTTCGGTCTTTGGATAATTTAGGAAATGTACGCCTATCGCCGCGCCCAGAGTCGACAGAGTGTCCATAAGATTGTTTACGGAGTCGGTATAAATGCTAATGCAGTTAGTCCTTACGCCGATAAAAAACTTGATTATGAACAATATAAAATTGATAACGGCCAATACGTACAGTATTGGTGAAAGACGTCTTTTCATAAAATATCGCCCCGCGTAAATACAACATTATTTTATATGACTTTTTTTAAAATTACAATATCGATTTGGGTCGGAAATTAAAAATTTTTAATAAATACGCTAAAATCTTTAAAATATTTTGTCGAAAATTATGAAATCCCTATGTATACAAAAGCGTTTCGGCTATATTAAAAGAGTCGCCGCGCGGTTTTCATAGAATCAAAGAAAACGCGCCGCGG
>CAYUEV010000089.1:0-2521 GCA_964443825.1 uncultured Eubacteriales bacterium | reverse complement strand
GAGCCTAAAATATTTTATTTTGCTATTGACAATTACGTTTTAGATGTGTTAAAATCAGGGTTGTAGAATTGCGGGTGTAGTTCAATGGCAGAATCCCAGCCTTCCAAGCTGGTCGTGTGGGTTCGATTCCCATCACCCGCTCCACTGGCGTTTGTAGCTCAGGTGGATAGAGCAACTGCCTTCTAAGCAGTGGGTCGGGGGTTCGAGTCCCTCCAAGCGCGCCACACATGGTGGATATAGCTCAGCTGGTTAGAGTGTCGGGTTGTGGCCCCGAAGGTCGTCGGTTCGAATCCGACTATCCACCCCACGCGTTAATGAATATTTTAATTTTTTGTTAGCGGTCGTAAGCTGCTGACATTTATATTGCGCTTAAATTGATTTTTAATGAGGAGTCGTCAAGCGGTAAGACACAGCACTTTGACTGCTGCATTCGTGGGTTCAAATCCCGCCTCCTCAGCCAGAAATCCCCTCTCGTGAATGAGAGGGGATTTTAATTTTAACTGTTAATCGGCTTAACTAAATTTACGTCTAAAATATATCGTCCGGAGTTAAAGTTCAGCCCCGTCTCAATTAAAATATAGTATTTCCCGCCCGGAACGTCGGCGGAAATAGACGCCCCTTCGTCCCATTTACATACGGTCTTTTTAATTTCGTTTAAGTTTTCGTCAAGAAGCGTGATAATCCACCCTTCTTTATCTTTTTCGTCGGATTTTATATGTTCGAACGCGACTTCGACAGATCCCGCTTCGGCGTTAAAAGCGTAATAGTCCGCGTCGAAGTTGACCCCGTTTTCCGTTAAAGCGCCGTTTACGGGCGTCCCCAAAACAATATCGTCCGCGTTTTCGGGCGCGTCGTTAGGCTCTGTTTCCCAGGAGCCTTCTCTCGCCGTCAAAAGCGCCAGTCTGTAAACTATCGAACTCCTGTACAGGTCTAGCGAATCGATTAAAATGTAGTAATCGCCTTTGGGAAGTCCTATACTGGGCGACTGCAAAACGCCCTGGGTCCAGTCGGACACGGCGGAATAAAATTTATCGCCGTCTTTGTTTATAATCGAAATATTCCATCCGCCGTGAGATTCGCTGAGAGCTTCGTGCAAAAAGTCGATTACTATAAATCCGTCGTTTTCAAGCGTAAACGAGTAGTAATCGCGGTCGACGTACTCGTCCCTCTCGGCCAAAGACCCTATAATCTCGCTGTTTAAATTTAGAGGATTGGCGGTTTCGGGCGCGTCGTTAAGCTCTCTTTCGATATTCGGGTCGCTTGTAAAGGACACGCTTATGTTGTAATTCGCGTCGGTGTAAATCTGCGACGAGACGGAGATAAAGTAATACCCCGGCGGGAGACCTAATACGCCGCTTATATAGGAGTCGTCCCCAACGGGGGAGCTTGTTCTAAGGTATTCGTTCCCGCTAACGTCGATAAGTCTGATTATAAACGCTACGCCGTTGCCGGGTATAGTTCCCGCGCCGTGGTCAAAATTTAAAACGCAATATCCCGTGTCGGTCGTCTTAAACATATACCAGTCCCGGTCTTCCGCTCCGGGTAAATTAGACGCGCTGCCGATAAAAGTTTTATCTAAAGGGAGATAGGTGTAGCGCTCTATCGCGTCGTTGCATTCCGTTTCGCAGTCGTCGCCCGCCATAAATCCCACCACGAGACCGAAATTTTCGCCGGTATAGCCCGAAACGCACTCGATAGTCACGCTGTAATTTCCGGGGAGAAGACCGATTCTCGGGGATCTTACCTCGTCGCCCACAACCGTGATGGCGCTTCTGTTAAGCGGTCTGTTTTCCTTATTCGCATCTAAACCGTCGGGAGAGTACTCCTCAAAAAGCGTCATATACCAAAGACATTCTTCCTCTGTTTCGTCGACATGCTTAAAGTCGCAAATTACCGAACCTCTCTCGCTTAAAGTAAACGTATATCTGTTTACGGAGGAAGGCGACGAGAGATTATCTCTAATCGCGCTGTTCACGGCTATCGCGGTTATTTTCTCGCCGTTTTGGGAGAAGTCGTCCGTTAAAGGCTCCGTATCCGATAAAACGCTGAAATTGTCGTTTTCTTTTTCAAATGAAGCGTTCTCGCCTGAGCCTTCGGCGATTTGAGCGTTTTTAAGGCTGAACGCGGGCGCCTGGATTTCGTTATTCTCCGTGGCGGAGTAATCGGACGCGCTGTTTTTATCTTCATGTTCCCGACCCAAGCCGCTATATTTACTTAAACTTTCGGGATTAAGGGAATTTTCGTCAATATCGCCTTTATTATACGATAAAGCGCGAGTTTCCGCTTTTTTGGAAGGCGCGTTCGCGTTCGCCGAAGAATCCCCTTTCGCGGGGGATAATATTGAAAATAACGTCGAAAACAACAGAAGAAACGACAAAACAACCGAAAACGCTTTCTTATTAGAACTGTAGGCCATTTTTATACTCCTTAAAAATATCAAAACCCGAGCGACCACGCCCGTCTTTAATATACCATACTTTTATATATTATTCAAGGAGAAAAACGCTAATTTGTCTTTATA
>CAYUEV010000088.1:0-2595 GCA_964443825.1 uncultured Eubacteriales bacterium | reverse complement strand
ACGGTCGCGGGAACGCTAATTTTAGTAAAATTCACTGAATGCAAATTTAAATTAAGTATACAAAAAACGACCGGCGGGATAAAAATCTCGGCGGTCGTTCGCGTTTAATTTTAAAACTTGGGGCTATAGCGGTTTATCAGTACATTCCGCCGCCTTGAGCCGCGGCCATAGCGGCGGCGTTAGCCGCGTCCTGCTGAGGGTCGGGCTTGTCGCATACGAGCGACTCCGTGGTGAGAACCATCGCCGCGACCGAAGCCGCGTTCTGAAGAGCGGAACGGGTGACCTTAGTGGGGTCTAATATGCCGGCTTCCGCCATATCGGTATACTTGTCGGACGCGAAATCATAGCCGTAGCCCGTCTTTCCCGAACGGACAATGGAATCTATTATGACAGACCCTTCGAGACCCGCGTTCTCGGCTATCTGGCGAATAGGACTCTCAAGCGCCTTTACAACGATAGCGGCGCCCGTCTTCTCGTCGCCAGACAAGTTCTCGGCGACTTTCTTTACGGCGGGAACGGCGTTAAGAAGAGCTATGCCGCCGCCCGCTACGTATCCTTCCTCTACCGCCGCTTTCGTGGCGGAAAGAGCGTCCTCTATGCGGAGCTTTTCTTCTTTCATTTCGACTTCGGTAGCCGCTCCGACGTGAATCACGGCTACGCCGCCGGAAAGTTTGGCTAATCTCTCCTGGAGCTTTTCACGATCGAAATCTGAGGTCGTTTCGGCGATCTGGGATTTAATCTGAGCTATTCTTGATTTAATCTCGCCGGGGTCGCCCGCTCCGTCGACTATGGTCGTGTCTTCTTTTGTGACTTTAACCTGTTTTGCGCGACCAAGCTGATCCATAGTGACGTCTTTTAGCTCAAGACCTAAATCGGAGGTGATGACCTCGCCGCCAGTTAAGATGGCTATATCCTCGAGCATTTCTTTTCTTCTGTCGCCAAAACCGGGAGCTTTAACGCCTACGCAAGTGAACGTGCCCCTTAATTTGTTGACGAGAATCGTCGAAAGAGCCTCGCCTTCGATATCCTCGGCGATGATTATGAGTTTCTTTCCGCCTTGAACGAGCTGTTCAAGGAGAGGCAGTATCTCCTGAATATTGGAAATCTTTTTATCGGTTATAAGGATAAGAGCGTCGTCTATGACGGCTTCCATTTTATCGGTATCAGTTACCATGTAAGGAGAGATGTAGCCTCTGTCGAACTGCATGCCTTCCACGACGTCGCAGGAAGTTTCGCTCGTCTTCGACTCTTCTACGGTAATAACGCCGTCGGAAGAAACCTTTTCCATAGCCTCGGCTATGAGTTTGCCGACGTTCTCTTCGGATGAAGAAATCGTGGCGATTCTCGCTATGTCGTCGGACGTGGAGACGGGCTTCGATTCGGCTTTAACAGCCTCGACCGCCGCGTCAACCGCTTTGGCTATGCCTTTTTTGACTATCATGGGATTAGCGCCGGCGGCTACGTTCTTCATGCCCTCGTTTACAAGGGACTGCGCCAAAAGAGTGGCGGTGGTAGTGCCGTCGCCGGCTACGTCGTTCGTCTTTGTGGCGACTTCTTTAACTAACTGAGCGCCCATGTTCTCGTAGGGATCTTCAAGTTCTATCTCTTTGGCGATAGTGACGCCGTCGTTTGTGATTAACGGAGCGCCGTATTTTTTATCGAGAACAACGTTGCGCCCTTTAGGTCCTAACGTTATTTTTACCGTATTTGATAATTTGTCTATGCCGGTGAGAAGAGCTTTTCTCGCTTCCTCGCCGTAAATGATTTGTTTAGCCATATCTATTCCTCCATTTAGATTTTAAATTTTAAATGTTTTGCAAAAAGCAATCGCCGCGACTTTAATCACTCGACTATCGCTAAAATGTCGCTCTGGCGGCAGATTGTGTATTCCTCTTCGTCAAGTTTTACTTCAGTCCCCGAATATTTGCTTAAAATCACGCGTTCTCCGGATTTAACTTCCATTTTAACTTCTTTGCCGTCGATAACTCCGCCGGGACCTACGGAAATGATTTCGGCCACCTGGGGTTTTTCTTTCGCGCCGGACGAAAGAATAATCCCGCCGCTTGTCTTTTCTTCAGCCTCGACAAATTTAACTACGACTTTGTCGCCTAAAGGTTTGAGTGTCATTGTATATTCCTCCCGAAATAATTTACTTTCTGTTAGCGCTCTCAATCCCTGAGCGCTAATATTATTGTAGTACTTTTTTCAGAAAAATCAAGTGCTTTTGAAAAATTTTTTAAATTTTTTTGGAAATTCGCTTTCTCTTAAAATAAATATTGACATTTATTGAATTTTCTGCTAAAATTTTGAGACGGTGGGTTTGGCAATCCATCGAATAGCGCTTGTCTGCGTAGCTCAGTTGGATATAGCGACCGCCTCCTAAGGTCACGTAAGACCGCTCGCCTTTTTAGAAAAGGCGAACGATCGAAGTGCTAAAATTTCATAAATGTCCCCGTAGCTCAGCAGGATAGAGCGCGAGCCTCCTAAGCCCGAGGCCCCCGGTTCGAATCCGGGCGGGGACGCCAGAAACAACGCCGAAAGCCTTTATTTTAGTGGGCTTTCGGCTTTATTTATTTTATCTGATTGTTTCATACT
>CAYUEV010000087.1:0-2609 GCA_964443825.1 uncultured Eubacteriales bacterium | reverse complement strand
AAAGGCGGCAGTTTTTTAAGTATCCTCGATTTTATAACGGGTTCTAACGGTCGCTACCTTGGAAACACGCTCTATTTTATAGTAAGACTCCCTCTATTGGCGGCGTTCCAAAGAGCCGTCACATGGACCGGGATTTTTGTTTTTTCTTATATTTACCTTGGCTTCAACTCTTTCCCGGTCTTTTTGCTTTTAACCCTTTTGACGCTTTTCCCCGGAGCGGGGATTTACTCCGAGGTTTACACATGGGCGTCGGGGTTTGAAAATTATGTTCCTCCCGTTTTTCTTTTTTTAATTTGCCTTGTTATTTTAGATTATCTGTCTAAAAAAGAAAAACATAATGTTCGCGACTTACCTTTATACATCCTTTTATCGGGTCTTGCCCTCGCGAGTCAATTCTTTTCCGAAAACAGCAGTCTTTATTTTTTTGTCGTTTCTCTTTTCCTCTTAATTGCAACAAAAATCAAAAATAAAAAATTAGACTTAGGATACCTTTTAACAACCTTTATTACGCTCGCGGGATTCATATTTATGATGATTTCGCCGCCGTTTTTTAGATCTCCGGGCGAGGAGGTTATCGCGTACAGAAGCGTTCCCGATTCTTTAGCATCTCTTGTTACAACCGCGTTTAATAATTACCGCTCGTTTGCCGACTGCTTGTCTTCATGCATTTTTCTTATTTTCGCCGTCAGTTTTTCGCTCGTTTGTTATATAAAGAAGAATGATTTAAAAGGAAAAATCATAAGCGTCTCTAAATTTATTTTTATATTTTACCCGATTTACAGTATATATTGCGCGTATTTTTACGATAAATTTCAAATTCCCGGAATAAATTTACATAAAATAATAAATATTATTCTCCCTCTCGCGTATACGCTTCTCGCGGCTTACGTAGCGTTAAAAACCATAAAAGACAAGAAAAACTCAAAATATTTTAATAAAGGCGCGGTTATTTTTATTTTAGCTATCGTGTCGTTCGTCCCTCTTCTCGTAGTGTCCCCAGTGGGCGGCAGAACTTTTTACGTAACTTACGTTTCGCTCGCTCTTTCGTCCGCCGTTTTCTTTTACGACAATATAAAAGATATAAAAATTAGGGCGCCCGTCCGCGAACGCGTTAAAAGAGCCGCGTCTTTAGTCCTCGCTTTTTTAATGATTATCACGCTCTCTTCGTCCGTAAACTTAAAATACGCCGACAACATGAGAAGCGAATATTTAGAGGAAGAATTAGACAAAGGCTCTAAAAATATCGTTATCCCCCTTCTTCCATATAACGCGATGATTCACACGAACGGCAGCCGTTATTACTGGGATCTATATTTTTACTATATCGGCGAGGAAGATATAAACTACCGCTTTGAGTCGTGGGACGTATGGTTTTATGAAAAATACGAAAACGATAAAAACGCACGGTCTTAAGACTATAAAACGTTAAAAAGGATGATTTTGTGAAAGAGAATTTAAAAAAAGAACGAAATGTGGGAATTGAACTGCTGAGAATAGTTTCAATGCTTATGGTCGTGACGCTTCACAGTTTAGGTCACGGCGGCGTCCTTTCAAATACGCCCCCCCCCGAATCGCTTCAGAAAGCGGACTCTTCTGGCTTATTGAAACGGCGTGTTACGGAGCTGTAAACCTTTTCGCGCTTATAACGGGCTTCGTGTCCGTAAAGTCGAAATGGCGCGTATCGAGGCTTTTAGAACAGTACATTCAGGTGTTTTTTTATTCCGCTCTGTTTACGATTGTATTCAAATTTTTTGTAAACGGCGTCCGCGTCGGAAACGGAGAGTTTTTGTTTTCATTTATTCCCGTATTATCAAAACGCTACTGGTATTTTACGTCTTATTTCGGTTTATTCCTATTAACGCCGTTTTTAAATAAAATGATAAAATCGCTTTCAAAGAGAGCGCACTTTATATTGTCGGTAACGGTATTCATCCTTTTTTCTGTTATGACCGTCTTCCCGTTCTCGGCGACTATCGGCGGAGATCTTTTTAGCGTAAACTTAGGATATAGCCTCTTATGGCTCGCCGCTTTATATATAATCGGCTCGTTTTTAGGGCGTTACCTTGATGATTTTTCTTCCGTAAAACAATATATTCTTCCTATTTTGTACTTTATATGCGTGTATTTCGCGTTCCTGTCGATCATAGCGTTTCGGTTTCTTTTTGATAAAATCCCGGTTTTAGAAACTTATCCTAACGTAAAAGCCGAAATGATGATAACCTACAACTCGCCCTTTATAGTTCTGTCGTCAATTTGCCTCTTCCTGTTTTTCGCAAGACTTAAAGTAAAACGTTTTAAAAAATTCATCTTAAAGATTTCCCGCGCATCGTTCGGGGTTTACCTTATAAGCGAACACTCCGCCGTTAAAAACTTTGTAATGGAAAAACGGTTCGTCCCGTATATAAACGCGCCTTTTTACGAGCTTCTTTTAAGAATCGCGATTCACATAATAATCGTCTACGCCGCTTGCACTATTATCGATTTACTTAGAATCAGGCTTTTTAATTTCCTTAAAGTAAGTAAACTCTGTAAAAAAGCGGACGGGATTACGAAAAAAATCATAACTTACAAACCTAAAAAGACTAAAGAGTAAACAAAAAGCGGACGTT
>CAYUEV010000086.1:0-2662 GCA_964443825.1 uncultured Eubacteriales bacterium | reverse complement strand
CGACCCGCGTTACGGGAATTTCCCGTTTTACGGTCTAAAATCCAAAATCTAATATCCGACGTCCGATAGGTTGACAATTGAGAACTTGTATGATAAAATAAAAAATCGCGGACGGAAGCGCCGCTATTACCCGGTTCACGGAGCGGGGAGGGTTTCGACCCCGTCCTGAGATCCCGGCATATTTTATGAGGTGAAATCATGACACAGGAAGAAAAAACAAAAATCATTGAGGAATACGCCCTTCACGAGGGCGACACAGGTTCCCCCGAAGTCCAGATAGCCGTTCTCACCAAGAGAATCAACGACTTGACGGAACATCTTAAGATTCACAAAAAAGACCACCACTCAAGAAGAGGTCTTCTCAAAATGGTCGGTCACAGGAGAAATCTCTTAGCTTACCTTCAAAAAGTCGACGTCGAGAGATACCGTTCCATAGTTTCAAGACTCGGTCTTCGTAAGTAAAATATTTTAACGCGATTTGTAAATTTCTTGATAAAGGAGTAGCGAGTTTAGATCGCGGCTTGCGAATTTTCGTTTCCGCTTTCTAATAATACCAGCGTATGTTTGAAAATTTCAAAGTTTATGAGACGGAGCTTGCCGGAAGACCCTTAAAAGTCGAAATCGGCAAAATGGCGTGTCTTGCGGCCGGCTCGTGTTTTGTCCGTTACGGCGAAACGGAAGTCCTCTGCACGGCGACCATGTCCGATAAGCCCAGGGAAGGCGTGGACTTTTTCCCCATGTCGGTCGATTTTGAGGAAAAGCTTTACGCCGTGGGCAAAATCCCCGGCTCTTTCCAAAGGCGCGAAGGAAGAGCGAGCGAAAAAGCGACTTTAGCGTCGAGAGTTATCGACAGACCGATTCGCCCGCTTTTCCCGAAAGATATGAGAAACGACGTCGGAATCGTGGCGACCGTTATGTCGGTGGATCCCGACTGTTCGCCTGAGATTACAGCCATGATAGGCGTGTCGATAGCTCTTTCCATTTCAAAAATCCCGTGGGACGGTCCTATAGCGGGCGTGTCTTTAGGATATGTGGACGGCGAGTACGTCATAAATCCGACCGCGGAGGAGAGAGAGTGCTCGACGCTTTCCGCCACTGTCGCGTCTACGGCCGACCTTGTCGCCATGATTGAGGCGGGAGCGAACGAGATCGACGACGACACGATGTTCGAGGGCATAATGTACGCCCACAGCGTGAACCAAAAAACAGTCGAGTTCATCAAAAAAATCCAGGCAGAAGTAGGCGTCCCGAAAGTCGATTTTCCGTCTAACGACCCTTCGGAGGAGCTTTACAACGCCGTAAAGGATTTCGCTTTAGAGGACGTTAAAAAGGCTCTCGACACCGACGACAAAAACGTAAGGGACGAAAATCTCCTTCCGATTTACGAAAGAGTACACCAGGAGTTTGACGAAAAATTCCCCTTGGAAGCCGAAAAAATAGACGACTGCCTTTACAAGCTCCAAAAATACGTCGTCCGCCGCTGGCTGCTTGATGAAAACAAACGCGTAGACGGCAGAGGCATAGACGAAATGCGCCCGCTGAACGCCCAAATCGACGTTTTGAGCAGAGTTCACGGTTCGGGCATGTTCACAAGAGGGCAGACGCAGGTCCTCACGGCTCTCACTTTAGGGACGGCGAGGGACGCTCAAACCTTAGACGGCATTGACGAAGAGGAGTCGAAAAGATACATTCACCACTACAATTTTCCGTCGTACTCGGTGGGCGAGACAAAGCCGTCGAGAGGCCCCGGAAGGCGTGAAATCGGTCACGGCGCTTTGGCGGAGCGCGCTTTGCTGCCGGTAATTCCCACTATAGAGGAGTTCCCTTACACCATAAGGCTTGTGTCCGAGGTGCTTTCGTCCAACGGCTCGACTTCGCAGGCGTCCGTTTGCGGTTCCACTTTGGCGCTTATGGCGGGAGGCGTTCCCATTAAAGCGCCCGTAGCGGGCATTTCCTGCGGTCTTGTAACCGAGGGCGACCGCTTTATGACCATGGTCGACATACAGGGGCTTGAGGATTTTTTCGGCGACATGGACTTTAAAGTCGCCGGCACCAAAAAAGGAATAACCGCCATTCAAATGGACCTTAAAATCCACGGTCTTACGCCCGAAATCATTAAAGAGGCCCTCTACAAGACGCATAAAGCGAGAAATAAAATAATCGACGAAGTCATTCTGCCGGTTATAGGGGAACCGAGAGCGGAACTCTCAAAATACGCCCCGAAACTCGTTTCGACTAAGATTGACGTAGATAAGATAGGCGACGTTATAGGCAAGGGCGGCAAAGTCATCCAGAAGATTTGCGCCGAGTGCAACTGTAAAATCGACGTTGAGGAAGACGGCAGCGTCTATATCACTGCTCAGGATATCGAAGACGCCAAGAGAGCGCTCGATATTGTCGAGACAATCGCCAAAGACCCGGAAGTCGGCGCGATTTATAAAGGCGTGGTCACTAGGCTCATGTCGTTTGGGGCTTTCGTCGAGATAGCCCCCGGCAAGGAAGGGCTCGTCCATATCAGCCAGTTAGACGTTAAACGCACTGAAAGAGTCGAGGACGTTGTGAACGTAGGCGACGAGATTATAGTTAAGGTTCTGCCGGTCGACGACCAGGGAAGACTTAACCTTTCAAGAAGGGACGCTTTAATCGAAGTCGAGGGCTTAAA
>CAYUEV010000085.1:0-3163 GCA_964443825.1 uncultured Eubacteriales bacterium | reverse complement strand
TGTTGACAAGCGGGGCGGGGAGTGGTATTATGATTTCAGAAGTCGTATTACCTACTAATCATATAGGCTTTATCTGTTTAGATTATGACAAGAGGACGAAAAGGAAAATGTTTTTTCACAGGCGCAAATCAAAGCGAAGAACCGATTTATGCAAATCTTTGCAAACCGGAAATACGCGTACCGCGCCGCCTTGTTTTAAAAGCTGCGGCAAGGATTTTGCGAAAAATAACGAAGTTTAAGGAGATATGATTGTGAGTTTAATAGTAAAAATTTTAACGCCGCTTTCAAAATTTATTATGAAAATGATAAGCCCCGACGGGCAGATAAAACAGCCGAAAATTTCCGGAAAATGCCCTAAATTTTACGGCTCGCCCGCTATTTCTAAAAATCTTGGGAATAAAAACAGAAATTTTCAAAATCCGTATATGGCGCCCGAGGGGAGAAACGGAATGCACGGAGATTCATATAATACGGAGGCGTATCCGTATGACGGCGTCCTGGGCGTAAATCCCGTCGTCCGCTCTAAATCGCTTAACGTTTTCGGCGGAATGCTGGCGACGCTTATGTTCGACTCAAAGGGAAGGATTATGACTATAAGCGGAAACGTCGTGGGGTTTAGGCTTTTGCTTATGGATCCCGATACGCTCGATATTCTCGCCGAAACAAGACTTCCGCAAAGAGCGTCAACTAAAGAATTTTTTAAAACTCTTGATTTTAGCAAAATATCGAACGACACGTCGGGCGGAGCGTACTGTCACCTGCTTAAGGGCGACAGACCGATTATAGGGAATTCGCATAACGTAATTCAGATATATAGAGTCAATGAAAACAGCGGAAAACCGGTCTGGGAAATCGAAAAACAGTGGGATGTTTCTTCATATCTTCCAAAGGGCTCGTATATTCAAGACGCGCTGCCCGATTACAAAGGCAACGTATGGTTTGTGACAAGGTACGGTCAAGTGGGGTTTATTGATAAAAGCGATAAAATCCATATTACAAACATCAATAACGAGGAAATACACAACACGTTTGCGATTAGCGAAGACGGCGTTTTTCTTAATTCTAATTTCGCTCAGTATAAATTCGACATTGGCGAAAACGGAGAGCCTTGCGCCGTGTGGAGAACCGAATACGATCGCGGCTCTACGCAAAAACCGGGGTCGATTATCAGAGGCAGCGGAACTACTCCCACGCTGCTTGACGTGCCGAGAAGCGATGGATCGACGGCTCATATTTTGGCGATTTCCGACCACGCGGACGAACGCATACACGCCGTTATTTTTAATCGCGACGACGGAAAAATTATAAGTCAAGTTCCATTATTTGATAAAGGTTACAGCGTTACCGAAAACAGCTTTATCGGGTACGACCGCTCTTTTATTATCGAGAATAATTACGCTGTAAGCGGAAACGCGGCGTTTATGGAAAAAAATCCCGTCGGCTACCCAGGTGTCGCGAGAGTCGAAGTAAACGAGGACGCGACTGACGCGAAACTCGTATGGGAATCAAGAGAAGCGTCGCCCACCACAGTCCCTAAGCTTTCAATAAATAACGGACTTATTTATCTTTACACAAGGGAAATAAACAAAAATATACCGAAAAAAGCCGTCGCGTGGTATTTGACCGCCATCGATTATGAAACGGGAGAAACGAAATTTAAAGTTTTTACGGGCGTAGGCAGACGCTGGAACAACAGCTACGCGCCTATTACGATAGGTCCTGACGGGACGGTGTATTCGGGCGTGTTTAACGGCGTTGTCGCTGTTAAAGATACAAAAAAGGACGCGATAAAATGAAAATCAGTGAAATAAATGAAAAAGCCGCGGAAAAAGGCTCTATGGTAAACACGTTGTGGCAGTTCGTTAAATTTATATTTGTAAGTCTTATCGCGTTTTTTACCGAGTTCTTTTTGCTTAACACGTTAAAATATGTTCCGTTTATACATGATCTTTATGACGTAGATTTCCATTGGTGGATATTCAGATCGGAAATCGCCGCCGGAGGCTTGGGATTCTTTATCGTAAGTTGCTTGTCGAATTTTATTTCGAGAATGGTCGCGTTTTTTGTAAACAGGAAAAAGACGTTTAACTCAGACGCGAATATCGCGGCGACGCTCCCGATTTATATAGCGTTCGCTTTAATACTGCTCGTTTTTCTATCGTGGCTAAACCCGATTTTAAAAGGAAAATTCGTAGGATTGGGCTTAGGGGATACCGCCGCCGCAAACGCTTCGACCATGTGCTGCTGCTGCGTTCAGTTTTTTTCTTACTTCCCCGTCGATAAGCTCTTATTTCATAAGGAAAAAGTCAAAAAACCCGTAAAGTCTATGGGATAAAATAAAATAAATTAAGACCCCGACAATATCGCGGGGTCTTATTGTTTGTGTTGCTTACGGCGTAAAAACGCCGATATTTATTCCTGCGCGCCCATAGCGTCGGAGATTATGAACAGCAATCTCACAGGACCGAATCGATAGCCGTCTAAGGTGAGCATACCTTCCGGGATATCGGCGCTAAGTTTCTCAACCTCAAGATAAGTTCCGACCGTTCCGTCCTCATTGATGGTTTCTATGCCTTTGACTTCGCCGTCGATACAGTAAAACACGGCTTTTTGCTCTCCTAACGTAAACGTATAAACGTCGTATGTGAGACCGTCTTCTTTTGTCGTTTGAGTTTTAACAGGTTTTCCGTAACCTTCTACGCCAAGCGAGAAATCCAAACCCGACATAAAATCCTCCGGGCTCATGTCTTCCCCGGCCGCCTTAAAAAGTGAAGTAAAATCGGCGTAATATTTGCCGCCTTCGGCGTCTGTCGCTTTTAAATACACGTCGTTCTCCGTCATAAAAACAGAAATATCCACGCCTTCGGCAATAGGAACGATAGCTTCCACACCTTCGCCGTTTGTCGCGAAAGCCGCTTTGCCGCCGAACTCTTGAGCCTCGTCCATTTTTGCTTCTATGTAGAATTCACCATGAAGGAAAGCGTCTACCGAGGCGGGATAATCAGTGGTCTCTTCGCCCGGCTCAGTCGGAGCAGTAGTCGGCTCGTCTGGGATATTCGGTACGTCTGAAGACGGCTCGTCGGGGATGGTCGGTTCTTCCGAATCCGGCTCTGTCGGAGTAGTAGTCAACTCATCGGGAACGGTCGGTTCAGACGCGGGTTCT
>CAYUEV010000084.1:0-3262 GCA_964443825.1 uncultured Eubacteriales bacterium | reverse complement strand
TTTTATTTACGCTCTTAAAATATCGCCTTCAAAAAGCTTCTTTTCGCATTTTACTACGCAAATTTCCCTTGGAATTACGGCTTCTAATTTTTCCAATCCGTCTAATGATTTTATACTTTCCACTTTAAAACTTTCGTTTACGCTATGAGGGGAGAGTATTTCCAAGGTATCGCCTAAAGAGAATCTGTTCCTCATTTCGACTAAATAAGAGTCTTTTCCGACCGAGCCTTTAACTACTCCTATAAACTTCCTCGCCGTTCTGTACTTCCCGTCGTTATGGTGGTTATACTTTTCGTATCCGTAATAAAATCCGGAAGAATAAGGTCTGTGGCTTACCGAGTCGAGTTCTTTTTTTAAGTAATCGTCGTCCCCGACCCCGTCCATTTTTTTTCTGTAGGCGTTCGTTACGGTCGCGACGTAATAAGGCGATTTCATCCTTCCTTCTATCTTAAAAGAACTCGCTCCCGCTTTCGCGATATCGTCTAAGAAGCCGACGGCGCATAAATCGTGGGAGCTTAATATCGCCGACGCGCCGTCCTCCTCTATTACGTTAAATTTTTCACCGTGGCGCTTTTTCTCTTCTATATTGTAAATCCATCTGCAAGGCTGCGTACATTCGCCCCTGTTGCCGCTTCTGCCTGTTAAAAACGAGCTTAAAAGACACCTGCCGGAGTACGCCATGCACATAGCCCCGTGTACGAAGCACTCGATTTTAAGTTTGGAGGGCGTTTTAATTCTTATTTCGGCTATATCTTCTAAGGTAAGCTCTCTCGCGGGAATTATCCTCTCCGCTCCCATGTTATAATAGCAAAGAGCCGTTTTATAGTTCATTATATTGGCTTGAGTGCTGATATGAACGGGCAAAGACGGCGCGGCGGCTTTTATTTCCGACAAAACGCCCAAATCGGATACTATAACGCCGTCGACGTCGGCGTCATAGAGAAATTTAGCGTAATCGGGGACTTTTTCTATTTCATCGTTTAAAGAAAAACTGTTTACGGCGACGTATAACTTTTTATTTTTGCCGTGAGCTAAAGATACGGCTTTTATTATTTCCTCATTGGAAAACGACGCGTTCTCGGCTCTTAGCTGCAAAAAAGAGCCTCCCAAATACACGCTGTCGGCGCCGAAATATAGAGCCGCGTTAAGGCTTTCCATATTTCCGGCGGGGCTTAAAAGTTCGTATTCTGAAAGAGGGGAGCTAAAAAACCCGTCCGCTTTTTTATCTTTGTTATTCATGAAGCGGGATTTTTAACGTTGTCAAAAGAAAATAACAGATTGCCGTTTGCGCCGTCAATCGAGTTTTCAATTACCGGGGCGGGGGAAGTTATCATATAATAGGAACTTCTTCTAGACCCCGCGAAAGTATATATAAGAACCGACGCGACGCTCAGAACCATAAGAGCCGCCAACACTAACGCCACTATTTTTACAAATTTTTTGTTCATAATGTTTGAATATTAAAAAGTTTTGGAAATTAACTTATTCCCATAATTTTTTCTATATCTTGGGACAAGGCGCTTGTGATTTTTTCGGCTTCCTCGTTGGTTTTTGAGTGAGAAGTTACGTAAATTTTTATTTTAGGCTCCGTGCCGGAAGGTCTTATCACTACGCCGCAGTCGTCGGGGAGAGAGTACGAAAGGACGTTCGATTTCGGAAGGGAGACGCTTTTGATTTCGCCCGTTTTTTTATCTTGCGAAACGCTCTTCAGATAATCCGATATTTTTAAAACTTCCATGGACGCTATCGACTTAGGCGGATTTTCTCTTAAGGAATCCATTATACCGTTCATTTTTTTCATGCCGCTTTCGCCTTCGTATGAAAAATTAAGAAGGGAATTTTTATATATGCCGTACTTTTCGTAAATGGAATCCATAACTTCCGCTAAACTTTTGCCTTTTAATTTATAGTAAGACGCCATTTCGATAATAATCATCGAGGCGTTCACGGCGTCTTTCTCGCGAACGTGCGAGCCGGTAAGATAGCCGTAGCTCTCTTCAAAACCCAACTGAAATCTGTTTTCTTCGTTATTTTCAGAGTATTCTTCAATTTTTTCGCCTATATATTTAAATCCCGTCAAAAGGTCGATAACTTTGCAGCCGTAATCTTTGGCGATAGCTTTTACAAGTTCGGTCGTGACTATGGTTTTAATAACTATGGAGTCTTTGGGAAGCGTTCCAAGCTCTTTTTTGCGCGATAAAATGTAATAAGTCATTATACATCCGACTTCGTTGCCCGTCATAAGACGGTATCCGTCGCCGGTTTTAACGGCTATGCCCACTCTGTCGCAATCGGGATCCGTGGCTAAAAGAATATCCGCGGGGAAATCTTTAGTCATTTTAACGGCCTCCGAAAAGCTCTCCTTAATTTCGGGGTTGGGAAACGGGCAGGTGGGGAAATTCCCGTCGGGCAGTTCTTGCGTCGGGACTACTTTTAAATCTTTTATTCCGATTTTTTTAAGGATTGTTTTAACGGGTTTTCTGCCCGTCCCGCAAAGGGGAGTGTATATTACTTTTAATCCCGCTTTTTTACATACGTCCTTATCGATTCTTAAACTTAGAACGTCGTTGTAAAAATCGTCTATAACCCAGTCTTCAATAAAATCGACTTTATCGAGAGCCAAAGCGTCCTGAAAGTCCATGGGTTTTACGTCTTTAAAAACGTCCACGCGCGAAATAAATTCCGACACAAGGCGCGCCTCGTCGTCCGTCATCTGGTAGCCTTTCCCGTTGTAGCACTTATAGCCGTTGTAAACCGAGGGGTTGTGGCTCGCCGTTATCACTATTCCGCCGTCGCAGTGAAGCTTTCTTACGGCGTATGAAAGCATGGGAGTCGGCATAAGCTCGGGGTAAATATAGACTTTTACGTCGTTCGCGGCTAAAACTCCCGCCGCGGTCTCGGCGAAAAGTTTGGATTTAATGCGCGAGTCATAGCCTATCGCCACAGATATTTCATCATTTTTAACGCTGTGAAGATAATCCGCGAGACCTTTTGTGGCTTTTCCGACGGTGTAGACGTTCATTCTGTTTGTGCCCGCCCCGATTTTGCCTCTTAATCCTCCCGTGCCGAACTCCAGGTTTTTATAGAATCGGTCGGATATTTCGTCTTTATTATCTTTTATGGACTCAAGTTCTTTAATTATGTCGGGGTCGTCTTTAGCGTTTCCCAACCATTTTTCATATAATATTTCAGGATTTTCCAATATGCTCATTCCTTTAACAAAGATAAGTGCATTATATCATGTTTTTATCGGTTATTCAAG
>CAYUEV010000083.1:0-3293 GCA_964443825.1 uncultured Eubacteriales bacterium | reverse complement strand
TATCGTTATTTTGTAAAATTGTCAATATTTTTTTGAACGTTTAAAGTTTAAGATAGTAAATTCCCAAAGCAACTTCTACAGTGGAAAATGAAGTGGAATTTAACATGGGAGAGATTTTATAGTAGAATTTAGTCTGGGAAATCGCCTTCTCAGGCTTGTTTGCCATACATATTTACAGTAACTAAGGGTATATTTGTAAGCTTCTTTATAAAATAATCTATATTTCTCAATGTTAATTCCGCCAATTTCCCATAGTAAAATCAGGCTTTGTCCAACTGTGGAAGTTAGTCTGGGAGTTTACGAATTTTTTAGCGTCGCCGGATTTTATAAATTTATTCGCTTTTTACAAGAGCCTCTCGAGACCTTCATGGGAGTACTCTTCTCCGTTTCTCTTCTTTTTAAGGGCTTCCATCATTAAGTTTACTCTTTTTCTCGTCATGGGGTAGAGAATAAGGGCGATTACCGACACGGCTAAAAGCGCGGCTGGAATTATTGTGGAAATATTTTCCATGCCGTTTATGATTTTAGGATCGGTCACAACCTTGATTAGAGCCTCGCTGCCGGCGGGGTCTTTCGACGAATCATACCCATAGAGGGAAAGAAGTTGACCTACCGACAATATACCAAACGCCGAGCCGAATTTTTGCACAAGCTGAGGAAGAGCGGTGATAACGGACTCTCTTCTCTTGCCGGTTTTAAGCTCGTCAAGTTCCACAAGGTCGTAACCCATCGAGTAGAAGAGCGTCCAGAAAGCGCCGGCGCCCAATCCTAAGAGAGCGGGACAGAGTACGCACATGATTTTAAATCCGCCCACTTGAACGTCAAGCCCTACTAATTTGAGTATTACTTCGCCGACGCAAGCAATAGAAAGGAAAAGTATCGCGGAAAAACGCCTGTCTTTAACTTCCGCCACTTTTTCAACAAAAGGTACCGTGACCGCCATAGCCACGACGAGCGACAATATGACGAACACTATTCCCGTGTCGTATTCCATCCCTATACAGTCGATTACCATGTAAGTCAAGTTAGACTGTATCATTGAAGACGCCGCTAGGAAGAAGAAAACAAAAATAAAAAAGAATTTAGCGGGTTTTAATTTGAGGATTTGACCGAACGTGCGCATGGCGCCCGTGAATCCGGATTCCGATTTATCGATTTCAGCCGTCTTTTTAGGCTCGTATACGCCTTTTAAGGAATTACAGCAGACAAATCCGAAAATTATCGCAAGTACGCTTATTATCGCGGCGATTACGGCGTAAGAGTTACTCTCGTATTTTTCGCCTAAAAGCATAGCGACAGTGGGAACTAAAGCGGGAAGAATGTTGCCTATCCCTACGGCCGCGGCGTTAAAAAGGGACGACTGCGAGCGGATTTTAGTTCTCTCGTCGTAATCCTCCGTAAGTTCCGCCACGACGGCGTAATAAGGAATGGTGTACATCGTGTAAAATATCCAGATAAGCATTGAAATTACGGTGTAGACGAGAACTTTTAAAGCTTGCGAGTTAAGCCCCGCTCCTATGCTCGTCCAAGCGAGAACAAAGCAAATGGCGAGCGGAATAATTGATTTTTGCATATATTTCCGCTTATCGACATAAGGGCGATCGGTATAGCTTCCGATCATTGGGTCTGTAACCGCGTCCCACGCTATGGAAATAAAGATTATAATCGAACTGTATCGCGGCTCTATTCCGACAATCTCATTTAAAAAAGTAAGGTAATATGTATAGAACATATTGTAACACAAAGAATCGGTAAAAATTCCAAGCGCGTATCCTAACTTTTTCCGTTTAGTAAGTCCTTTTGCCATAAGAGAACCGCCTTTTATTAAAGCCGCGTTTTAAGGCTTTTTTTTGGTATTTAACAAGTATAAAAATAGAGCGTAAAGTCAGCGACTCTACACTCTAAAAATATTATCCGTGAAGAGCCGTTTCTTCCGGTTTTTAAACTTTAAGCGTTCGCGTCGACATGAGCGGGGTTGTTGTCCACAAAATAGTAAGAATCCTTTTCTGTACAAGTCTGGATAACGTCCATAGAGCCTTTAATATCAAGAATCGTAAGTATCTGCCCTACAAGACTATCGGTACCCGCAAGATTCATGTAAATATCCATATCAAAACCGGTAGTGGTGTCGTAATGGAAATTATAGTCTATAGCTACGGGAACACCCGTATCGTGGAAGAAATAAACGGTAGCGTAAGAATTATAGTACTTAACGTTCTTAAGCGAGGGATTAACGTTCATACGGCTGCCTTCAAGCCCCATATCGGCGATTTCTTGAAGACTCTGTTGGAAGTCGCTGTTATTGACTAACTGGTCGGCGTCTTCTTTACTGAGGACGTTAAACAAACCGTAGTTATTTAAAGTGGAAAGATCGTCGGGTATTACTTTTAAGTTGTCTTCTTTGGTGTAAACCGTGAGTTTATCAAGACCTTTCACGCTCTCAGTGTAATCGACTTCGCCCTTCGTCGTGTAGTGAGCGTACTTGTAAGTCTGATTTTCACTATATTCTATTTTAGAAACGTTGCCGATCTTAAGAGCGCTTACAAATTCCTGGTCAAAAACGGGGAAGTTCGCGTCTCTCGCGAAACGGTTGCGGTTTAAAATAAAACTTTCATACGTCGTACTCGTGGCGCTAAGTTCTTTGCCGAAATCAATCTCATCCTCCCCGAACCTCCTGAGCCATTTATTTATTTGTTCGTTAAAATCACCGACGAGATCCTGAGGATCGTTAAGAGTAACCTTATCCACGGAAGAAACAGGCGCGGCGTAGTAACGATAAGTACTGGGTTTTACAGTGTTGACTATGGCGTTAAAATAGTCGAGCTTTTGCTGAAGGCTATAGTACTTGTCGGGAGAATCGAGCCTCGCCGAGAGCCTTAAAACAGCTCTCGCGTCAATCGCCGTAATTTTACCGTCGCCGTCAGCGTCGGAATTTTTCAATGAAGAGCCGTTATTTAAACCGGCGGAGGCTAAAAGTATAGCTCTCGCGTCGTCCGCGTCAAGAGCGCCCGTGCCGTTAGCGTCAAATCTTTTATCGATGTAAGAGTTAAAATCGGCGTTTTTGGAAGCGAGATCCGCGTCGACCGTTTCTTTATCGAAAGCAAACGCCGCTATCGTGAACGACGACGCAATCATCACGATCGCGAGTACGACGGATAAAAGCTTTTTCATACAAACTCACCTTTCGGTAATCGGATAAACAAAACCCGATTTTTAATCTATCCGTAATATAACATACAAAAAATAAAATGTCAACATATCGCGACAAATTTAAAAAAGTTATTGCATTGGCG
>CAYUEV010000082.1:0-3297 GCA_964443825.1 uncultured Eubacteriales bacterium | reverse complement strand
CGAGGGGACTAAATATGAGATCATTATTCTTTAACGTCAAATATTACTTTAAACTCGCTGCCTTTGCCTTCTTCGCTTTCCAATGTCACGTGACCGCCGTGCATTTCGGCTATTTGTTTTACCATGGGAAGACCGAGACCCTGGCAGCCGTCGCCGCTGCCTCTCGCCTTGTCGGCTCTGTAGAACCTCTGCCATATTTTAGGCGCGTCTTCTTTAGAAATGCCGATTCCGTCGTCTTTAACGGAGAGCGTTATAACGTTCCTGTCTTTGCTCAACTTGACCCAAACGTTACCGTCGGGGTTGCCGTAACGCACCGCGTTGGAGATTAAATTTTCAATGAGCCTGGCCATAAGCCCCGCGTCCATGTTAAATATTATGCCTTTTTCTAAATCGGTGTGAATTTTTATGTGTTTTTCGCTATTTTGGGCGATAGACGCTATATCGCCCGCCACGGCGTCGGTAAGTTCCGTTAAATCGTTAGGCGCGAAGTCGAACAGAGCTTTGCCCTGTTCCATTCTCGCGAAGTACAAAAGCTGCTGTATAAGCTCTTTCATTGCGAGCGCTTTTTCGCGTATATCGGATAAAGCCTCTCTTGATTCGTCGTCAAGATCGTTTCTCCCTAGCTGATAGTCGCATTCCGCTAAAATGACGGTGACGGGAGTCCTCAGTTCGTGCGACGCGTCCGAAGTAAATTGTTTTTCGGACTCGAAAGACTGCTGAAGCCTTTCGAGCATAAGATTGCAATTTTCCTCAAGCTGTCTTAAAACCGGATCGGAGTCCTCGACCGTCACCCTTTCGCTTAAATCGTCGCCCGTGTTTATCCTGCTTACGCTTAAACTTAAATTTTCTATCGGCTTGTAGGCTCTTTTCGCTATAGACGTGCCTATTACCGAGGACATGAGTATAAAAATGGGAAGGAATATAACCGCGACTATTACGATGGCATTCCATTCGTTGCTTTCGCTGCCGGACGCGCTTACGCCTCTTATCCACACGTCGTCGTAAATTGATTTATCCGTAAGATACTCTATTTCATAGACGGTGTTGTTGTAATGGTAATCGTGAATTTGAGCCGTGACGAGATGGACTTCGTTTTCGTTTAAACCCGTTTCTTTTAAAACAAGTCTAAACGCGTCGCGAAGAGAAAGGGTGGAATCTTTTGCTTTTGTGTCAAGATCGCCTTGAAAATCAGTCGCGGTGGGCGAAAACTCCGCTTCGCTTGACAAAATCTCGCCGGTTTTGCTGTCAATCCTATATTCAAATTTATTAAATTTCAATAAAGTATCGTATACGAAATAATTAACAGATCCGCTTTTATATTTTCTTACGTTTCCGCTGTCAAAGGATAAGTCTATTTTTTCAACGCCGTCGGGGTACTCGCCTGAGATAATTTTCCCGTTTTTATTGAATACTATCGAGTAAACGCCGTCGTTAGTATAGGCGAAGTCGCGTTCTATGTCGAGAAGGCCGTTTTCTATTTCTATGCCGTCGATGTTCCTTTCCACGCTTTTAATTAAAGTCTGCTGGACGTGATAACGCTGAGACATGAAAGAAGCGACTATGGTGACGCTAAGCATACAAATCCCCAAAAAAATCATGAGAATCGTATACCAGAGATTGAGCCTGAATTTTAAAGACGCGGTTCTTTTCATTTTTCTTCGCGAAGGCAGTAACCCACGCCCCTTACGGTATGGATAAGTTTATTGTCGTATCCTTCGTCTATTTTTTTTCTTAAGTATCTTATATAAACGTCGATAACGTTCGTGCCGCCGGAATAATCGTAATTCCAAACGCTGTTCTCGATTTTTTCACGCGAGAGAACCGTCCCCGCGTTTCTGATTAAGCATTCGAGGATGGAGTACTCTCTCGCCGAGAGTTCGATATTTTTGCCGTCCCGCGACACGGTGTGAGCCTTAAAATCAACTCTCAGCCCGCCTAACTCAAAAATATTAGTCGTGTTTCCGGCGGCCTTCCTCGTCATGGCTCTGACTCTCGCGGCAAGTTCCGAAAACTCAAACGGCTTTACAAGGTAGTCGTCCGCTCCGCAGTCAAGACCGTAAACTTTGTCCTCGACGTCGCCTTTAGCGGTGAGCAAAAGAACAGGCACGTCGTTTTTCTCGCGCCTAAGCTTACTTAAAACTTCAAACCCATTCTTTTTGGGCATCATAACGTCGAGTATAACGGCGTCGTAATCAGCCCCGACCATATAGTCGAACACTTCCTCGCCGTCAAAGCACGAGTCGACGCTGTAGCCTAATTTTTCAAATTGTTTTACAAGTATTCTGTTTAACGATTTCTCGTCTTCTGCAATAAGCAATCTCATAACACAATAAAATAAAAAAATGAATATTCCGTCCAAAAACTATATTACTTTGTAATGATACGATATAAACATTAAAATATTATTAAAAAGCCGCGTGAGATGAGAAGAAAATCGCGTTCGTGAAAAATCCTCTTTTAAATTAACCTTGATTTTAATAAGCGCGGAGTATAAAATAATAAGAGTATTTTTTTGATTTTAGGAAGAGAGAATGAGAAGAATACTTTTAAACCCCGCCGCGATTTTTGTAATAGGGGCGACGGTTGGAATCGCGTCAAAATTTTTCGACATATATACCATCGAATTAAGAGATATTTTTTCAGATATTACGGTTTATATTCTTATTGGGGTTCTTATTTCAAAGTACAGCGAAACGAAGAAAAAAGCCGTGCGGAACGTGTTTTTGTTTTTTATCGCCATGCTTATTTCTTACTATACCGTCGCTCATCTTACGGATCAAAGCTACAGTAGGAGCATAGCTCTTTCATGGATTGGCGCTACGTTTATAATTTCTTTCTTGGGGGCGGTCGTCTGGCTCGTTAATAAAGAGGGGAAACTGTCGCTGATACTTAAAATCGGGATTTCTTTTGCCTGCGTCGCCTCGGCGGTTTTCTTCGCTAACGACACGCCAGGGGGAATAATATTAAACGCTATTATTGTGATTACTTTAATTTACCACCTGTGGATTCGCGATAAAATAAAGAAGAAAGATAAGACTTAAATGTATCGGAACTTTTATTTATTCCAACGGGTTGGACGGGCGGGTATAAAAAATTTTAAAAAAGTATGGACATTTTTTAATTTATATGATAGAATTATTGCCGTAATAGGTTAGTATTCAGTTCGCGGACATAGTTCATTGGTAGAATAAAAGCTTCCCAAGCTTTAGAGGCGGGTTCGATTCCCGTTGTCCGCTCCATTTCCCCCGAATCGGTTCGGGGGATTTTCGTATTGTCGGATTTAATTTAAAATCCCCC
>CAYUEV010000081.1:0-3321 GCA_964443825.1 uncultured Eubacteriales bacterium | reverse complement strand
CGGCTAGAAAAGAGGGCGGAACCGTAACAATCCTTTAAACTAAAAGCCGAACGTCAGGCGCTCTTTACTAAAGCGCGGACAAACGGACACGCGACCAATAGGCGAACAGGGCGAATAAGCGCTTACGATGAGAATTTCGCGGGGACAAGACGGCGGGCGCTAATCGTAAACAAAATCGGGTTCAAAATCGTCTTCCGCGGCGTCGTTTTGATCGACCTGCTCGTCCGGCGGCGGCTCCTGCGCGGGGACGGTAGTTTTTGTTTCGTCGGGCGAAGTCGTATCAGGCGCCGTGGTTGAAGGTTCCGCGGTGGGCGCGGTCGTGGGCGGCTCGGTCGTCGGCGGCTCCGTTGTGGTGGGAATTTCAGTCGTCGTTTCGGTAGTCGTCTCGGTGGTGGTTTCGGTGGTGGTTTCGGTTGTGGTTTCAGGCGCTTCGGTGGTTTGCTTCGCCGTAACTTCTATGGTTGTGGGAACGGTCGTGTCGTCATTGTTTTCGACGGTTCCTTTCCCTTCGTCGTCGGGTTTTCTGCCCTGCACGGCCAAAACTACCGCCACTGTGCCGCCTATTATTATCAGAATGGCGACGATGGCCATGAGAACTTTTACGGACGGCGAGATATTTTGCGTGAATTTCTTTTTTTCGGGCGCTTTTTGAGCGTAACCCGTAGCGACGTAATTGTTTGATTTAGGCTTTACGGGAACGTTTATAAAAGTGGTGGCGTCGGGGTCGCTTTCCGCGGAATCCCCGATAGCCGATCCCGACATACAGTTTACGCCGGTTCTCGAAGTAACCCCGGAGGCAATATCGGTAGGGACGACTATACTCTCCGCCATGGTCGTCAGCACGTCCGGCAGAAAAAGAAGAACTCCGTTAAAGTCGTAGCCCATTTGAGAATATTTATGCTCTTCCGTCTTAATTCTGATATAGACTTTATAAAGCCTGTTTTTGACCGCCATAACGGAAATTTGCTCCGCGGACGCTATTTCGTTCTGGTCGAAGCCGCAAAAATACTTCATAAGGGCGGCTGTTCTCAATTTTAAAGGCATTTCAGAGAGAACGGAGTCCATAATCTGCATCATATCGACGCTTACGTCTATTCCGTCGGGGTAAAGCAGAATCGCGTCGGCGTTTTGGGCGTCGACGTCGTCTATCGCCTCTCCCTCCGACGAGTCTGTGTCTATATAATCGCCGAACATCTCAGGCTCGTTTTCCATTATATAGCGCCTGCACCTTGTAAAAAGCGATTTATAAAGCCATTTTTCAAAGGAGGACGCGTTGCCTACGGCGGCTATGTTTATATAGATATAGTCGAAAAGACTTATCGTCTGCTCTTTGGCCGCCTGCCTGCTTCTGAGGATTTTACAGCAGAGGAAATAGACTTTATTCTCATACATTGAGAAGACGTCGGAGAATTTATTTCTGTCGCCGCTTTTTATGCTTGAAAGAAGCATTGATAATTTTCTGTATTCGGAACTGGTCATACGTTAAGATTTAAAAGGTTAAAATCGCTTAAGCGTCGGACGTTATCAGCGGGAATTTAACCTAAAAAATCCCTCCCCCTCCTTCCAGATAGAATTATACATTATGATAATAAAAATTTCAATAGAAAATAACGTTTACATTTTTGATTTTTTTAAACGTTTTTGTTAATTTGGTATTGAAAAACGCGGGAAAGTAATTTATAATATATTAAAGTTTACGAAGAGCGCAAAACGCTTTTCTGAAAAATCCCCATTTCATAAGAGGTGATTATAGTATGGCTGAAAAAACCGACGAAGTGCAGCAATCCGAGATTGATAAACAACTAAGTCAGCAGAACAAATACTACCTTTCGCCTAAGGAGATGGCGTCTTATATCCTCTCCGGCGTAGGCGATAAGAACTGGGAGACGTTCAGCGGCGCCAATTCCGACTTTTACTACAGGACGATAATCGGGGCGGACGCGGCGACTCTCAGTATGGCGAGCGTCATTTGCACGTTTGCCGATACTTTTGACAACGCGATTTCAGGCCCTATTTTAGACAGGACGAGGACAAGATGGGGAAGAGTAAGACCTTATCTCGTTCTCACTTTGCCCCTATGGCTTATCGCTAATTTTCTTCCGTATCTTTTGCCCTCGGGTATTCCCCAGATAGGCTACCTTATTATTTTTACCATACTCAACTACATAGGCTCTATCGCCAACTCGTTTTATAATCCCGCGTATTCCGCGCTGCTGTTTAACTTAACGCCCAACGTAAACGAGAGAAACAGGCTTATAGCCGCCGACACTTACGTTGATTTATTGGGTACGTGGATTCCTTCTCTTTTTCCGTTCTTAATCGACTTTTTGCCCGACACGGTGCCGAGGAGAGCTATCTACATAGGCGGAACCGCGTTCTTTGTGGCGCTTGTCGTCATATTCAGGATTTTCGGTTTCTTCACTCTGAAAGAGAGAGTGCCTTTGGCGTCAAGGCAGCAGATGAACGACGTGAGCGTCTGGAAATCCGTTAAAATGATCGCCTCGTGCCAGCCCATGTGGATCCTGCTTATAAAAGGATTTCTTGAAGTGGGCAGAGGCATAGCGAGCCGCGTTCAAAACGATTTCTGGCTCAACTGCTACGGAAAAGTGTCTTACAGCACTATAACGAGTCTTTTTACGGGTCTTCCAAGTTACTTTGTATTGCCCTTAGCGCCTAAACTTACAAGAAAAATAGGTCTTAAAAACGTGGGCGCTTTAAGCTACGGTATTTGCAGCGTATCCTACATCGTCATGTGGCTTATAGGTTACGCTCCGTTCGGCGACGGTCATTTGATATTAAACCTCATTTACATCACTATTATGCTTACGTTCGCCGGGTCCTTTAACAGCGTTCAAAGGTACGCCACGACCGCTTTAACCGGCGATATGTACGATTACGTCGAGTGGAAAACCGGCATCAGGAACGAGGGCATGATAAGCGCCGCGATGGGATATATTAACCTCGTGGTAAACCAGGTTTCCACCCTTATAAGCGGCGGTCTTATAACCGCGCTCGGCATTCGTTCAAAATACATGGGCGGCAAACTCGTCCGTCAGACCGACCCTAAAATGTTGAGAAATATCTGGGCTATGTTCGCTCTCGTAATAGGTATCGGCAGGGGACTGGAAGCTATAATTCTCTTATTCTTTAAAGTTCACGGCAAAGTAAGAGAGCAAATGATGCACGATTTAGCCGTCACAAGAGCGTCGAAAGTAGTCGATACAGGCGACGAAGCCGCTGCGGGCGGCGAAAGCGGCGAGTAGAATCGTAAAACAGGAAAATTTATCATAACGCATACGGCGGGCGGCGTTTAGCGGGTAG
>CAYUEV010000080.1:0-3481 GCA_964443825.1 uncultured Eubacteriales bacterium | reverse complement strand
ACAAACGTCCCGCGGGGAAATGCTCGCGGGGTTTGCGTTCGGTTATATTTTGTTAAAACATACGCCAAAGAAAAATCCGGCGCGCTCGGTTTCGTATCGCCGGCAAACGTACAAAATTCTTATTTGTCTTTATAGAAAACGTCAAATATCGTTAAAAAGACGTTTAAAATCTTCATAAGTCTGTAGCCCGCTTTGCTCTTAGCTCCCCGGGCGGCGGGAATCGTCGAACCTTCCGCGAGCGCCATGTCGTACATATGAATAACCCGGTAATCTACTTTGTCGAGGTTGTTTTCGTCCAAAGTGATAAGCCCCGCGCCTCTTACGATTTCATTTGAATACGCGGCGCAGCCGACGGACGGCACGGAAGTTATATCAATACCGTTGTAATTCGTGGTGTAGGAGTTAATGTGGTCGTGACCGAAGAACGCGGCTTTTATATCGCCGACGCTTACCCACGAATCGGCCTGACCGTCCGCCACATAAGGCGGGCAAGGCGGTTCTAAGACGACGCCTTTAAACGAGAACGGGCGGGGGACGGGGAAGAAGTTTTTGCCCATGTAGTTAAATCTTTTGATTCCAAACGGGATTTTAGAGTACATAAGGTTGTATACTTCCGGTATGACTATATGCTGAAAATTAACGGCGGGAACGGTCTCTCCGCCGTTTCGAGCCTTAAGCTCGGCGGCTTTTGTTTCATACCATTTGATTTGATCCTCTCTTACGTAGTCGTAACCGCCGACGCTCTCGTCGGGGTTTGACGAGCCGGAATCTATAAACCAAAGATTGTAAGCGGTTTTAGAGCCGTCGCTTGAAAGAATCGGCAAATTGCAGTTCCCGCAGCCGTAAACGGCGGGATCGTCGTCATATGTTAAGCAGCCGAACGACTGATAAATTTTAAGAAGCTCCTCTTTTTCAACGCCCGTTTGCTGGTCGTGATTGCCGAAAACAACAGCGAAAGGCACGTTTCTCGTAACGCACGGCTCGGTAATCGTTTTAATCGCCTGATATTGGTTGTCGTAGCCGTCCGCCACCGTGTTGTCGCCTAAATAAACCACAAGGTCGGGTTTATATTTATCGAGAGATTCGTTCATAAGAGCGACAGTCGTCGCCTCGACGTCCTGATCGTCCTGGACGTCGGCGAAAATCATAATGGAAAACTTGCCGTCCTCGTGGAACCGAAGCTTAGGAGCGTCCGCGGCATACGACGCGGCGGAAACAGACGGCGCCGCCAACAAAGCCGCCAGCATAACGCACACGATTTTTTTAATATTTTTCAAGACCGTCGCCTCCAAATAGTCTGCGGAAATCTTTAAGCGCTATAACAATTCCCTAATACATTATAGGTATATATTCTCCCGGTTTCAATAAAATTTTATAAATTTTTTTAAAATTGTTTTTAGATGACAGATGATAAACGCCGGATATTGGATAAAACAGTTATTTTGCCATAACATAGAGGGCGGCGGTTATCGGTCGGCACAACTGAAAACCGCGCGAAATATTTTGTAACAGGGCTCCCGAAAAAGCATAAGACAAAGTTTTAAAGTTTTTTTTGGGAAGAGGAGGAACAACAAAGCGGGCGGATATTTTGCCGAAAGGCAAAATGGAGCAAAGCGGCGTTTGCGACGACGAGGAGCTTGTGAGGACGAAGCGACGACGAGGAGGCGAACGGAACGTTTAACGGCAAAATACTTAAAATTTCCAAAAGCGCTTGACAAACGGGAGCGAATAATATATAATCTCCATTGTCTTAGAGGAATGGTGTAACGGTAGCACGACAGACTCTGACTCTGTTTGTTGGGGTTCGAATCCCTATTCCTCTGCCATTTTTTGAAGATTAGCCTACGATTTCGGGTATGTCGCCCGTGCAGTTTGGGCTGGTCTTTATTTTTTTTACAGGTGATCTTTATGACCCAGGACGAAAGAAGAGTATTTTTAATAGAGTACCTTTTAAAAGAAAATCCGCTATATAAAAACGCCGCCGTTCCGAAAGGCGAAACGGCTCAAAAAAGGCTTCTTCGCTCTCTCTTAAACGTAAGAGAACCTAAAAGTATAGGTGAGGATTTTCTAAAAGAGCAGGACGAGTACCTTAAAAATGAAATCGCCAAAAAAGGCGTTACCGATTTTCGCGATCTTACGCCTTCCAAAGAGGGGATTTACCTGTGGCGGGGCGATATTACTACTATACGCGCCGACGCTATAGTAAACGCGGCGAACGGCGGTTTGACGGGATGTTACGTCCCTTGCCACGGGTGCGTCGACAACGCGATTCACACTTACTCCGGGGTCGAGCTTCGCCTTTCCTGCAAGAAAATAATGGACGAGCAGGGGGAAGAGGAAAAGCCGGGCGGGGCGAAAATTACCAAGGCATATAACCTTCCGTCAAAATATATAATCCACACGGTAGGACCCGTCGTTTTTGACAAGCCGACTAAAGAAGACGCGGATCTGCTCGCCTCGTGCTATCGTTCCTCCATCGAAACAGCGAAAGAATACAATATAAAAAGCCTCGTTTTTTGCTCCATTTCAACGGGCGAGTTTCATTTTCCCAAAAAATTAGCCGCCGAAATCGCCTTGGATACGGTAACAAAGCACAGGGGCGATATAAACGCGGTATTTAACGTGTTCAGTGAAGAAGATTATGAAATATACAAAAGAGTTATCGGATAATATACAAAAACTAAAAGAGGCTCTTAACGGCGCGGACGTCGTTATAATCGGGGCGGGCGCGGGACTTTCCGCCTCGGCCGGGTTTTCGTATTCGGGCGAGAGATTTAATAAATACTTCCCCGATTTTATTAAAAAATACGGCTTTAGCGATATGTATACGGGCGGATTTTATAATTTTGACACGCCCGAGGAATACTGGGGCTATTGGAGCAGATATATTTACGTCAACCGCTATATGAACGCTCCCCGCCCCGTATACGAAAATCTCTTATCTTTAGTTAAAAATAAAGATTATTTCGTTATTACGACCAACGTCGACCACTGCTTTCAAAAAGCGGGGTTCGATAAATCAAGGCTTTTTTACACTCAGGGCGATTACGGTCTTTTTCAGTGTTCCGTACCGTGTTCAAACGTCACATACGACAATGAAAAATACATAAAAGAAATGGTAAAAAACTGCGCGGACATGAAAATACCGTCCGAACTAATACCCTCGTGTCCTCGCTGCGGGAAGCCCCTAACGGTAAATTTAAGAGCCGACGATAAATTTGTAGAAGACGAAGGATGGCGTAAAGCCGCGTTAAGATACGAAAATTTCGTAAACTCCAAAAAAGACGGACGCGTTTTGTTTTTAGAGCTTGGGGTGGGATTTAACACCCAGACTATAATAAAATACCCGTTTTGGGAGCTTAGTCTAAAAAACCCCAAAGCCGTTTACGCGTCCGTAAACCTTGGCGAAGCTTTAGTCCCCGGACAATTAGAGCCGCGCTCGATCTGTATAAACTGCGATATTGGGGAAATTATTTCGTCT
>CAYUEV010000079.1:0-3621 GCA_964443825.1 uncultured Eubacteriales bacterium | reverse complement strand
CAAACAATAAAACTTTACCGGTCGCGGGATTACGGCCGGTAATTTTATGGGGTTTTTACGTTTTATTTAATATTCAAAATTTGTAATTTAATTTTTAGTTTGCGCTTCGACTAATCTTTCGCCGCAGTATATTTCGCGGAGTTTCGGCTTCTCGATTTTGCCGGTGGGGTTCCTGGGAACTTTGGCGAAAATAATCTTTTTCGGGCGTTTGTAGCGGGGAAGTTTCTCGGAAAACTCCTCTATTTCGTCCTCGGTGCAGGTCATACCCTCTTTAATTTCTATTATGGCGGCGGCAATTTCCCCTAATCGTTTATCGGGGAGACCGATTACCGCCACGTCTTTTATCTTGTCGTATTCTCTTAAAAAGTCCTCGATCTGCACGGGGTAGAGGTTCTCGCCGCCTGAGATGATAACGTCTTTTTTGCGGTCAACCAGGAAAATAAAGCCGTCTTCGTCCTCTCTCGCCATATCGCCCGTTAAAAGCCAGCCGTCGTCCGTCAACACTTCTTTCGTTGCCTCGGGATTCTTATAATAACACTTCATGACGCCCGCGCCTTTTACGGCGAGTTCGCCCACGTCGCCTTTCTTCACTTCGTTCCTGTTTTCGTCGACTATTTTGGTTTTCCAGCCGAAGCCCGCTTTGCCTATAGCGCCGACTTTGTCTATATTGTCTACGCCTAAGTGGACGCAGCCGGGACCTATCGACTCAGAAAGACCGTAGTTCGTGTCGTACCGGTGAAGGGGAAAAACTTTTTTCCATCTTTTGATAAGACTGGGCGGCACGGGTTGAGCTCCTATGTGCATAAGCCGCCATTGCGAGAGCTTATAATCCGAAAGATTTATGTCTCCCCTGTCTATGGCGTCTAAAATATCCTGCGCCCAAGGAACCAAAAGCCAAACTATAGTCGCTTTTTCTTTTGATATAGCCCTTAAAATCCACTCCGGCTTTACGCCCCTTAAAAGGACGGCTTTGCCGCCTGAGATAAGACTTCCGAACCAGTGCATTTTAGCGCCCGTGTGGTATAGGGGCGGAATACAAAGAAACACGTCGTCCCTCGTTTGACCGTGGTGATTTTGTTCCGCCTTGCATGAGGCGACAAGAGCCGCGTGGCGGTGGAGTATGGCTTTTGGGAAACCCGTCGTGCCGGACGAAAAATAAATCGCCGCGTCGTCGTCGTCGCAAATTTCCACGGGCGGGACTATTGTGGAGCAAAAATACGTCATAACGGCGTAATTGTCGGCGTAAGACGGCGTGTCGTTCCTTTCCCCGACGTAAAAATAATCGTCTATGTCCATGTCGTCTTTGACGGCGGTTACTCTTTCTGTAAATTCAGGGCCGAAAACAAGCGTTTTGACGTCGGCTAAATCCACGCAATATTGTATTTCCTCGGCCGTGTAGCGATAATTCATGGGCACGGCGAGAGCGCCGGTTTTTAATATACCAAAGTAAATGGGCAGCCACTCAAGGCAGTTCATAAGCAGTATGCCGACTTTATCGCCCTTTTTGATTCCTCTTGTAAAAAGGAGATTCGCGAAACGGTTGGCCTTTACGTCAAATTCCCTCCACGTCATCTCTCTGCGGTATTTTTCGGATTCAGACGTTTCTATAAGATCGTACTCCAGCCACGTAACGTGTTTAGGCGGCTGATTTTCGGGGTTTATTTCCACAAGACTCACGTCGTTCGGATAGAGTCTCGCGTTTCTTTCAAGATATTCCGTAATAGGCATAATTTCCACCTTCTAAATTAGATACTAAAATGCAACTGTTATTCTTCCTCTAAATTCTCTTTAACGGATACGGTGACTTTTTTATCGTAGCAGGAGAACATTTTGTCGACGCTTTCTTTTTTCATTTTAGGCGTCATGAGCGACGCTATGGGAACTATGATAAGCCCTCCGACCATCGAGATTACGCCGCTTCTTATCGAGGACGCGAAGATATAAGAGAGGACGGAGTTTTGGAACGATATAAGGTTAAACGAAACCAGGAGTTGAATTATCGTCACGATAATGCCGAAAGCGAAACTCGCCCAGACGGAGGCCTTAGTCGTCTTTTTCCAGTAAAGTCCGTATAAGAAAGGAGCCAAGAACGCGCCGGCGAGAGCGCCCCACGACACGCCCATCATTTGAGCTATAAAAGTAAAGTTAAATTTGTCTTTTACTATGGCTATCACGGCGGAAACTACTACGAAGAAGGCGACGAACAGGCGCATGACGAGCATTTTTTTCTTTTCGCTCATTTTGCCTTTGCCGTCTATTACGTCGAGAGTTAAAGTCGAGCTTGACGTAAGAACCAAAGAGGAGAGCGTCGACATGGAAGCCGCGAGAACCAGAATTATAACGATTGCGATAATAATATCCCCCCAGCCGTATGACTCTAAAGTTCCGAGCATCGAGGGTACGATTTTATCAAAAGCCACGCTGCCGTCGGCGGCTACAATACCGGGAATGTCGCCGTAAAGCCTTCCGAATCCGCCTAAAAAGTAGCATCCGCCCGCGACAACTATGGCGAAAATCGTGGAGATTATGGTTCCCTTTTTGATAGCGTCCTCGCTTTTAATGGCGTAGAACTTTCCGACCATCTGCGGAAGCCCCCATGTGCCCAGAGACGTTAAAAGGATGACGAACAGCAACGCGAGCGGGTCGGGTCCTAAGAAAGACGCGAAAGGTCCGTTCATCTCGGACGTTTCAAGGGGAACTTGCGAGAGTTTTGTTATCGATTCCAGGAATCCGCCGTTCGTGTGAAGAACCGCCGCTATGACGGCCACGATCCCGCCGAGCATTATTATCCCCTGAATAAAGTCGTTTACGGCCGTCGCCATATAACCTCCGAACAGCACGTAAACGCAGGTGAGAACCGCCATAACGATAATGCAGACATAATAAGGTATATCGAAAGCCATGTCGAAAAGGCTGGAAAGCCCGTTGTAAAGCGACGCCGTGTAAGGGATAAGGAACACGAAAACAATAATCGACGCGGCGACTTTAAGAGCGTTTGAGTTAAAACGTTTTCCAAAGTAATCGGGCATCGTTTTGGAGTCGAGATGTTGAGTCATGATTCTCGTCCTTCTGCCCAGAACCACCCACGCTAAAAGAGAGCCTATAAAGGCGTTCCCAAGACCTATCCATGTGGAAGACACGCCGAAATTCCAGCCGAATTGCCCCGCGTAGCCTATAAAGATAACGGCTGAAAAGTAAGAAGTGCCGAACGCGAACGCCGTAAGCCACGGACCTACCGCCCTGCCCCCTAACACAAAGCCGTTTACGTCGGTCGCGCGCCGCCTGCAATAAACGCCGATACCGACCATTAAAGCAAAAAACGCGACAAGGAGAATAATTTTAATTGCCATAATCTTAGCTCCTTTTAATGAAATTTCACGGCTTCGCCCGCAAAAAAACGTTGGCGCAAGACGTCCCGCTTTACCGCTTTAAAGCGATAAAGAAAATAAAACGCTACGTCAAGTATATAACCGAAAAATATATTTGTCAATAGATTATATTAAAAATTAGACAATAAACCGCAATAAAAAGCGCTACTATTTATGCTATTTTTACATATTGATAAAATAATCTCTCCCCTGGCGCAAACCGACCGCTCAGCCCAAAATCCGAAAATTTCAA
>CAYUEV010000078.1:0-3728 GCA_964443825.1 uncultured Eubacteriales bacterium | reverse complement strand
CGGGAGCTTTTAAATATTATCACAAAGGGGAAGGGAAGTCAAGGGAAAATTTATATATTTTTACGACTTTTACAAGGCGTTTTGAAAAGCGCAATATATTGTGTTTAAAATGATTTTCAGGCACAATTCTTTAGGCGATTTTAACATAAAATCACTCTTCCGACAGAGAGCATCTCACCGTCACGCGGGCGTTTCCACTTAAAGTGCATGTAAAAAGCGTCAAGTCCCAGCCGCCCGATTTCATCTCCTCGACAGCGGTTTTTTTAAGAGTTTCAAGCTTCTCGACCTTGTATTTGTACTCTTTGCCGGCGGCGTCGACAAAGTAGACGTCGTCGCCTGGCTCAAGGTTGCTAATGGGCCCTAAATGGACGCGGTAATTGTGACCCGCTATGACAAAATCGTGCGTGTAAACCGAACCCGCGTAACGGCAGGGGGAAATGCGAAGCCTGTCGTAATCCCAGTCCTTCATGACGGGCAGTTCCTTGTTGATTTCGGGGATTTTCAGCGTGCCGATGTAGTCGAAGCCGTCGATTGTGACGACGGGCATATCGTCGATCGTCTTGGCGACGTCCTGTTCGTCGGAAATTTTGCCCAAAATGGAATCAACGTCTTTATAGGCTCTAAGGTTGTCCCAAAGGTTATAGACAGTAAGACACAGAGCCGCCGCGACCGCGACAACTCCTAAAATCATCAAAATCGAACCGATTACGGATCGTTTTTTATTTTTTCTTTTTGTCTTTTTCTTCGCCATTCTTCGCAAGGAGCGCCCCCGCTCCGAAAAACAGCGCTCCGACGCCGACAAAAAGCGGGACGGGCCACCATAACTGACCGGTTTGAGGAAGGTGAGTAGAGGTCTTAGTCGTGGTGACTGTGGGAACGGTTGTCGTTACTTTGGGGGTGGTAGTGTTCTCGGGAACCGTGGTAAACTCCGGCGCGGTAGTGGATTCGGGGACGGTAGTATTCTCCGGCGCCGTGGTAGTCTCGGGCGCGGTAGTCGTTTCGCGGATCGTCGTCGACTCGGACGTCTCCGGCGTTTTATTTGTTAAAACGAAGGTCGATTTATCGAGTTCCACGGACGCGAGATATGGGTCGGGGACTTCTTTTTCGACAATCTGCCACATTGAGGAGGCGTCGAGATCGTGCCACTCGTAAAACCAATTGTTTTCCGCCGACAGGGTGACTTCATCGTAAGTCTCGCCGTCTTTAAGGAGAACGACGACAACCGAAGTCGGGCGGTATGGGGAACCGTCGTCAAGCCAGACCTTCTCAACGGAGCGCTCGATTGTTCTTTTTGTGGTCTTGTTTATGTCGTACTTGGGCTCCGCCGTCACGTCATAGGAGACCACGCCGTCCTCGGTAAGGGGGACGGAAACCAGAAACGGCTGGGAAGTGTAGGTAGTGTCGTCAATGGTGATAATTTCGCCCGTGACAAGATAAACGCCCTCGGAGAGATTGTCGAAAGTTAAGCGACCGGCGGACGAAGTAACGCCCGAATCGAGCGGCAGAACGTTATTGTAGCTCGCGTATGACGAAAGCTCATTAGCGGCCCCGCCTAAAGCGGACGGTTCGGAACTCGCCAAAGACACTCCCGCTCCCGAAAAATCGGGCGTTAAGTTGATAGCCCCGCTGTTCTCCTCCGCTACTTTGTAAATCGAAAAAGCGGCGCCGGGAATGGGGGTCTCGCCGTGATGATAGAGAACGGTAATTGAACCCGCCTGGGCGAAAGCCGTAAAGGGGAGCGAAAGAAGTATCAAGCCCGACAATATAAAAACTAAAATTTTATAGATAAACTTTTTATTCATTTAGCCTCGCCCTCGCTGTTAGCTAAAAATCAAGGGACTGACTATTGTTTATTTTTTTGTTTTCTTTTCTTAACTACAACCAAAATTACCGCTAAAACGACAATCGGAATAACGGCGACGGCGGTGATAATGAGGGGGTTCACTCTCGCGGCCTTGGATTCGTCGTTTTTGAGGATTTCCACCTCAGACAAAGGAACTCTCACGCCTCTGACAAGAAGGCGGTGGGTGTTAATGCCGTATGGCGTGCAGGTGACAAGCGTGCAATAATCCTTGCCGTCCTCGATCTTCAGGGAACTGAGCTCTTCCGGGAGAACCGTGTTTATGTCGTCGACTTTATACGCCAGCTTCTCGTTTAAAATCGTGATTGTGAACGTATCGCCGATTTGAAGGTCGTCAATGTCGGTAAAAAGCCTCGCCGAAGGAAGACCTCTGTGACCCGAAAGGAGAGTGTGCGTGTTCTCGCCGCCCACGGGAAGGCTGGACCACTCGATATGACCCACGCCGGACTGAAGAATCTGGTCTTCGGCCGTGTGGTAAATGGGAAGGGAGATCCCGACTTTCGGAATGTCGATATAGCCCATAATCCCCGTGCCGGTAACGTCCAGGACTTTAAGGTAGCGCTCCATTTGAGAGTCGCTCAGAGCCGACGGCATACCCGTTTCAGCTAATTCGGCGTTATACTCCCGCGCCTCGTTTAAGAGGTTTTCGTAGTCCTCGCGGGGGATCTCCTCCGCCGTCTTTTTATAGGTATCTATAGTCTCTTTCTGATCTAAAGAATTTAAATAATCGCTGACGGCGGGATAGAGCATGAGCGCTACGCCGGTTAAGGCTATCAGCGCTATAAGGATTGTAGTAAGGCTCTTTTTCATAATATTAGCCTTATGCCCAAAGCTTCAAGGGGGATCGCTCCCCCTTAAATGATTACTGTTTCTGAGCGGATTTTTTTCTTCTTGTGACAATAAAGAGTATCACCGCGACAGCTAAAATGAGAGCGCCGCCGACATAGAAAACGATATTGCCGATTCCGCCTGTGCCGGGAAGGAATGAGGCCAGCTGGTTGACAAGTTCTAAGCCAAATCTTCCTTCAGCATCTACGCCACCGTTATTATCTACCGTTACATCACTTCTATCCGCCGAGTCTATTGTAAGTTTTTCATCTAATATTGCTGATCCGTCGTCGCTATAACTCGCGGTTATCTCAAACTTTATATCAGGCATAGTATCGTAACCGTCGGGAGTTTTAGTTTCGGTAAGGTAGTACGTGCCAACATCAAAACCGTCGACTGTAAATTTACCTTGTTCGTTCGTTTTAATCTCCGTGCCGTCAGTTTCGACATCAGTCCAACCCGTGATCTTGCCCTCTGCTATAACAGCGTATTCATTAGCGCCACTCGCGTTTTTTCTGTAAATCTTGAATCCCGCGCCTTCAAGGGGTCTATTGGTTGTTCCGCCCTCGGGGATATCAGAGCCTACTTTGGTGACGTCTATGCCGAAAGTCCAGACATAAACTTCTTTTTTGGGGGTTTCGCCATTGCTGTCGCCATATGGATCGTTAGAGAACTCAAGAATTACGTCATTGGGATTTGGTCCATTAATAATCGCGTCTTCGTTAAGAACCGCCTGGTATTCAACGATTATTTTCGAATCGAACTTTATGTTATACTTTGCGTCAAGATTTTTAAGGTTATCGAAAAGTATGTTAAGAGGAGTAGACCCATCTGTATTTGAATTTGGAGTATAACTCACAGTGTAATCACCAGAACCTACGTCAGCTACTGTTTCCCCGGTTTCAACTCTTACTTTCACGCTGCCGTCAAGAAAAGTAAGTCCTTTTGACAACGTATCTTTAAACGTATAAGAGTATTTTTCAAACATATCGTAGTTCTCGGGAAGAGTGCCGGTAAGGCGGAAAGTTATAGTGTCGCC
>CAYUEV010000077.1:0-3745 GCA_964443825.1 uncultured Eubacteriales bacterium | reverse complement strand
GCGCATTTTTGTCAAATGCACGGAAAGCGTTTACAAATAAGAAATATAAATTAAAAAAGTCTGAAGTCTTAATTTTCGGTCTTAAAAGAGCCTAAAACGGCGGTAAAAACAAACTTAAGCGCGTTTGCTATAAGAAGCGCCGCCGTTATCCCCCAAAGACCTAATTTCATCGTCATGGGTATTACTAACGCCGCGTAAATCACGATGTAAACTATATTTATATACATCTGATATTTTTCGCTCGCGATTCTAAGTATCACCGTCATAAGGCAGTTTGATATAAAATAAAAAACCTGCCCCGCGTTAGCTAAAAGAAAATAGGGTTTCGCCGCCGCGAAGACGTCCGGGTAAAAGAGCTTCACGAAAATCAGCGACGCCACATAGCACCCCAAAACGGCGACCGCTCCCACCGCTAAAAGAGCGCCAACGAAAGCGCGGTACATTTTTTTTGTGAACTTGCCCTCGTATTTTGTAAGATATCCTATCATCACGCCGTTTAAGGGAGTTGTTAAAAGAGAAATTACTTTTCCTAAGAGCGTCGAAACGTAAAAAGTAGTCACAGCCTCCCCGTTCATGGCGAGACCCAAGATTATTTTGTCTGACTGCTGAGCTACAGACGAGAGGATATTTGTGGCGGAAAGAATGCCCACGGACTTCATCGTGCCGGAAAATTCCGGGGAACGTTTAAGGAGATCTTTTCCTTTAAAGATGTTCCCTTCGATTGAAACGAATATAAACGCCGCCGCTTCGCCTGTAATAAAAATGAGCGCCCATTGACTTAAAACATATTTAAAAACAGGAAGTCCTAAACAATAGCCTAACGTAATTATAGCGTAATAGAAGAAAAAGCCTTTGTAGTTAAGCGTAATTCTGTAATTTACGTCGCCGTAGTATCTCAGTACGGTAAGCGCCATGAGGACGGCTAAAAGGACGAAGCCCAAAGCGGTAAACGACTTATAAAGTATAAGCGTCCCCGCGGCCACGGGCAGACAAAGCGCGCAAACAATTAGAAGAAAAATATTGTAATCCCCGTTATGGTCTTTTTTCTCCCTAGAGCGAACCATTCTTGAATAATTCGCCGCCACACCGAAAGTCGTCCCCATAATGGAGACAACCGCGAAAATCGACTGGTAATTGCCGAATTCCTCTTCACCTATCCATTTATTTAAAACAGGATTTATCGCAAGCTGCATAACGCCGTTCATCAAAACGAGCCCCAACGCGCTCCAGATAATATCGGCCGCTATGTGAAGAGCTTTTTTTCTGTCCTTTGTTTTATCCATTTAAAGAACTTCCGATGTTATTTATTGCCGTTTTGATATTCCATAATATACTCCGCGTATCTCAGCTGAAAGTCATACGTGAGTTTAAGGTTATCTTTAAAATCGAAATTTAAGTACTTTTTTGTTTCTTTGGGCAACTGCCACGCGAGTTCCTGACTCGGGAAATCTGTTCTGAAATGCGGCAAAAGCGTTTTAAATCTAAAAGCCTCGGGCGACTGCGTCATATAGTATTTTTCTCTGTCGAGAGGGTCAAAATCGTAATTGCCGAGAGAGCCGGTAATCTTTTGACATGTGATAACCGCGTCGTATTCTTTTAATTTTTCAAGGTAGTCGTCTATAAGAGAACTTGTCACGAAAGGCGCCACCGCGTCAAGTATAATGATACCTTCGCATTCAGGGTAATTCTTTGTTATGTGATCAAACGCGCTCTTAAGGGAATCCGGCCGTTCTTTTCCGTTTAAAGCGAAATCAAAGCCGGAATTTTTAAGTTCTTCTGAAAGACCTATGCACGAAGGGTCGGCTACTACGACGACTTTATCGGCGACTTTAGAACCCTTAGCCGCGTCTATAACGTAATCTATAACAGGTCTGCCATTTAAAAGGCAGTACTGTTTCGGCACGTTGGCGCCGAATCTCGCTCCGACCCCGCCGGACATTATTATAATGATATTCATAAATTTCTCCATTTTAAATATGGCGGAATAAAACCGCGATTTTTTAGCTTATTTCCACGCTATTAAGCACAAAGTGACCGGGATGCCTGTCTTCATCTTTTGGAAGATCCCGCCAGTTTGTATATAAAGATTCAAGAACTTTTACGTATTCTTTAGGAATCTCCGCTTTATCGTCCCTTATGGGGGCGTATTCGTACTCCCGGAAGAACGATTTGGGAAACACGTTTCTTTCAATAACAGGCAAAGGGACGCTCGGTTTAAAGTATTTATCGCCCGTTCCCGTCGGCGCTTCGTTTACGTTCTTTTCGTACATTTTGTATATTTTGTCAAGGGGAACATGTTTTCCGACGGCGCCCAACACGCCCGTTTCAAGCTTTTGTATCGCGCTGTAGCCCGAATTATCGGCGGGGATATACCTGTGAGCCATTGCGAGCCCGTAAATCATTTTTGTTTTGAGGATTTGCTTTTTTACGATTTTTGAGTCGGAATCGTGAAGGCAGTAAAGCTCGATAAAAATTCTGTTCATCCTTTCGTCGTTTGCAAAATTGTTTTTCCCGCCGTCTGTACTGAATGAATTTACAGCCTTGCTGTTTTTATAAAAAATTCTTGGTATAAAATCGCAAAAATATGAACCGTAAGAATCGTAATTTAAAAACTCAAACTCATCTCCCAGTTCATAAGGCAGCGCTTTTAAGAGTTTATTAAAATCCTCTCTTTTTAAGTCTACGTCGATATCGTCGTCCCACGGTATAAAATCCTTATGGCGAACCGCGCCCAAAAGCGTGCCGCCGGCCAAAGAATAGTGAAGGTTATATTTTTTGCAGATTCTGTCGAGTTCTCTTAAAATTTTAAGCTCAATATCTTGAATTTCTCTAAGTTTGACTTTTTGCTCATCGGTAAAATCTTTATAAAGTTGTTCGTCTATTCTCATAACGGCGTCCTTTCATCCCTATATTTACGATAATACCATAATGTAAATTATTTTGCAACCGAATTTTAAATTAACGTTGAATTTTAAAATGCGCGGCGCTATAATTTGTTGTAGATCTTTTGAAAGGTTAATAATTATGAAAAAATTGTTTTCCGCGCTTTTATCGCTCATTTTAATTATCATGCCGTTTTTTACAATCTCGTCGTTCGCGTGGGACGTTCCCGAATTTATGCTGGCGGCGGATTATAACGCGAAAGCGGGGACGATTTGCGTCGAGTACCGCCTTTTAAAATTCGCCGGAACCGAGAGCGCCGATTTTAGATTAAAATACAATACCGACGTTTTAGAGCTTATCGAAAGTCGTCAAAATCCAATAAGTTCCAACGTCATGATGGAAATAGGCGACAACGACGGCGTTATAGCGATACAGTTTGTGGATCTTGAACACGTAGAGCCAAAAGACTGCGAAGAGGACGGCGGCGCGACCATAGCGTCGTTTGACTTTAAAGTAAAAGACAAGGACGCCGAAAGCGCCGTGTTTATCGCCACCGCCGACAGCTGCAATATGGATCCCGATTCTAAAGAAGTAAGTTTAGACCGCGCCACTTTAAAATTTTCGTTAAAAGAGGGGGACGTCCAAAAATCCACTAAAGACGGTTATACTATGAAAGAATCCGCTCCGAAAGACGCCGACGTGAAAAAAGTCGTCGTCGCTCTTATTATATCGTTTATAGCGTTCGCTATAATTTTAGTCGCCGTAGTCGTCTACTATAGGAAGAAAAAGTAATACAGAAAGAAAAGTAAATATTTACTAAAATAATACAGCTTTTCTACAAAAAAAGAAGAGCTGTTTTTTA
>CAYUEV010000076.1:0-3797 GCA_964443825.1 uncultured Eubacteriales bacterium | reverse complement strand
TCGACCGAACGCGGCTGATAACATTGGCAAATTTCGCGTCCGGCACGTTTGGCGAAAAACTCCCGCAACAGATTACTACTGTTATACTTGATCTTATAGATAACAGTGTTATTAACTTTACGAGCAAGAAAAATCTTTATGCGGGAACTTTTGTCGGAATGGGCGTTTTAACCGCTATAATTTCAAGTTCAATGTCTATGTGGTTCTTTTTAAACTTAAGAGAAAGGGTCATGCAAACCATTAAGCCCCCAAGTGTTGCGCAAGGTATCAAATCAATTTTAAATAATAAACCGATACTCCTTTTGACTTTATCAAAATTTTTATCGGGATTTAGTATAAGCGGCAGTAGATCGGATTACTATATAGACGTACTTCATTTCGCCTCGATGTCACTTTTAGCGGGTCTTCCCGCCATGCCTTTAAGCCCTGTAAGTTTCTCTTACATTCCATTTTTAAAAAGGCATTTTTTGAGCCGCCTTCTCTACATTTCAAGCAATTATTTAAGCAATGTCCCTTGTTATTTCGTGTTCCTCTTAGGTTGCATGGGAATGAATCGCAAGACGAAAGCCGGCGGTTTATACCAAAATAAATGGATTATGCTCGTCGCCATTATGATTTGGGAAATAATAGCGACATTGTTTTACGGCACGAGATCTGTTCTTGAAACAGAACTATTTAACGAGTGCATGGATTACTGTGAATGGAAAAACGGTTACCGCACGGAAGCTATGACCTCGGTCGCTAAAGGCCTCGCCATGAAAATCGCTCAAAAAGCGTCAAGTCTTGTGACAACTACTTTAAAGAGTCTTGTAAAGTATGATCAAAGCGCTTATGTTTCCGATAAAGAGCAGCCCGATAACGTTAAATTCTATCTTATTGTCGTATCGACGATAGTTCCCGCCGTAACGGGGTATTTAGGGCATTATCCCTATGCTTTTCTACGATCTCGATGGCAAAAAGAAAGAGATAATGTACTCTGAACTTTTAGAGAGAAGAGCTAAAATGCAAATTGAGGCGGATGCAGGCGTCCCTAAGGGAAACTGACCGAAAGCGAAGCGTAATACGTTACAATAACTTTAGCTTGTTCTATTTTTTTCATATACAAGTCGAAATTATATAATCTTTTGTACTTGGAATGTAAACATTTTGCAATAAAATCATTCACAAAAAATTTCAATTTAATGAATAAAAATTATTGCGTTCTGCTTCATTTTGTGCTATATTATGTGTTAGATATTAGGCGTTGGGCGGCGTGAGGCAGTCGGCGCGTTTGCCGGTAGGCGTGCGTTTCTTGGATTTTTTACGCTCTTTAACTTTTATTTATTATCTGCGGGGTTATCCCGACGCTGTAAATAAAGCCGGTTGCAATCCTAAATTTGTCGCTTAAATTCGCGAAACGTTTTTCGCGATCCGCCGTTCGGGTCTACAATTTATTATCTAAAAGGGGAGGTTTAAAGCTTTGGATACCGATAACCAAAACGCGGCCGGAGAGAGCCAAGAGCTCGATACCGGTTATATCTACGAGAACAGGCGGTATGTCGGTACGAAAGAAACCGTCGGTTTTGTGTTGTGGGACGCGGCGCAGTCCATCAACATTAACGAATTTAACGACCGTTTTATCACAAACGTCGTTCAAGTAGATCTTTCTCTGCAAGTTATTCAGCAAATGGTAGTAGGAACGTGGGACGTTGTAAACGACGTTCTTTTGGGCGCGGTTGTCGATAAGACGCGCTCAAGATGGGGCAAGTTTAGACCTTATCTTTTGGGTCTCGCTATCCCGGGGTTCATTTTAACCGTGTTCTACTGGCTCATGCCTATACTTTTCGCCGGCAGGACGTCCATGGACTTAGTCAAGTTCATTTACTACATGGTTCTTACTTTCACACAGGAAACGGTAGGCACTTTCCAGACGATTTCCCGAAACGGCATGATGTCAACCATAACGCCGCACCCCGTCGACCGAACGCGGCTGATAACATTGGCAAATTTCGCGTCCGGCACGTTTGGCGAGAAACTCCCGTCGCAGATTACCACGGTCGTACTTGACCTTATCGACAACGGCGTCATTAAGTTTACAAGCAAAAAGAACCTCTACACCGGGACTTTCGTGGGAGTGGGCATATTGACCGCCGTAATTTCAAGCGCCATGTCTATGTGGTTCTTCTTAAACTCAAGAGAAAGAGTCATGCAGACGGTTAAGTCCCCCAGTATCACGCAGGGTATAAAATCAATCGTTAACAATAAGCCCATTTTGCTTTTAACGCTGTCAAAATTCCTTTCGGGGTTCGGCGTGGGCGGCAGCAAGAACGACTACTACATAGACGTTCTCCATTTCGCCTCCATGAAACTTTTAGCGGGTCTTCCCTCGGTGCCCATCAGCCCCATAAGCTACTCTTACGTACCATGGTTAAGAAGACACTTCCCAAGCCGTTTCCTCTTTATCTCCAGCAACTACATTGGCAATTTCCTTCATATTCCCGTTTTCCTTATAGGCTGTATAGGAATGAACCGTAAAACAAAAGCCGGCGGTTTGTACCAGAACAGGTGGGTCATGATGGTCGTCCTTATGATTTACGAGATGATTTGGACGTTATTCTATGGCACGAAGTCGGTTATTGAAACCGAGCTTTTCAACGAGTCTATGGACTATTGCGAATGGAAGAACGGCTACCGCACGGAAGCCATGACCTCGGTCGCTAAGGACCTCGCCATGAAGATAGCTCAAAAAGTATCGAGTCTTATTTCAACCACGCTCAAAAATCTCATGCACTACGACCAGGGCGCTTACGTTACCGGCAAAGAGCAGCCGGACAGCGTAAAGTTCTATCTTTTCGCCATGTGTACCATAGTGCCGACTATCACGGGTTCATTCGGCGTTATCCCAATGCTCTTCTACGACCTTGAAGGCAAAAAGAAAGAGAGAATGTACGCCGAGCTCCTTGAAAGAAGAGCTCAGATGCAAAAAGAGGCCGACGCGAGTATTCCGAACGAGGCGGCGGTTGACAGCGAGTCATAATACTTTAAAAAACAAAAACCGTCCGATTTTCGGGCGGTTTTTTCTGTTTCGTTTAAATCTTTTGCGCGATCATATGTCAAGAAACTATTTAATATTTAACCCTAAAATGTAGTCCGCGCTTACCTTATAGAACCTGCAAAGCGTTATTATGTGTCTTACGGGAATTTCGTTTACGCCGTTTTCATATCTTGAATAAACTTGCTGAGTCGTCCCTAAAACTTTGGCTAAATCGCTCTGACTTAAATCGTTATCTTCCCTTAAATTTCGTATAATTTTTACATACCCGTCCACACAAATCACCGACTATATTTTAATATATCAAAAAAATCGGTATTGACATTTACACCAGATATGATGTATAATGTGTCCGCAAGTTCTATCTTGTAAAACTGAAGCGAGGTAATGTTTATGAAAAATGAGCGTTCTAAAAAATTTTTAACTGTGATTACCGTATGTCTATTGTCAATAATAATTTTCGGGTTTACCGCGTTCGCGGCCGAGCAGGGAGACCTTAACAAAGACGGTAAAATTACGGCGGCCGACGCGAGAATTGTTTTAAGAATTTCGGCAAGGCTTCAAACTCCCACGGATGAGGAATTATTCGCCGCCGACGTAAACGGCGATAAAGTAATAGAGGCCTCCGACGCGAGACTTATTTTAAGAGTTTCGGCAAAACTCGACAAATTCCCCGAAATTCCGTCCAACGAAGAGCCCGCGGCGGACGAAACCACTACGGCGAAACCAACCACGACAGAACCGACTACCGCCGAACCCACGACAG
>CAYUEV010000075.1:0-3852 GCA_964443825.1 uncultured Eubacteriales bacterium | reverse complement strand
AATGAATTTAATATAGATTATTTTTTAAAAAAAGGACGGGTATTATGGTTTACGCCGCGGTGTTGGCCGGCGGGAGAGGCTTGCGAATGGGCGGCGGTACGCCTAAACAGTTCCTTAGTATAGACGGCGAGCCGATAATCGTTAAAAGCGTGAAGTCTTTTTACAATAATCCGTCCGTCCAAAAAATATACGTTTCTGTTCCCGCCGACTATATTGATTTTACAAATTCTCTTCTTTTAAAATACGGAATTTACGGCGTTTCGGTTATTTCGGGCGGAGCTTTTCGCAACGAGTCTCTTCTTTTTGCGATTAAGGAAATCGACAAAGGCAACGTGGGTTCCGACGACATAATACTAACCCATGACGCCGTAAGACCTTTTATCGACGACAGAATTATAAACGAAAATATAGAGGCCGCCAAAAAATACGGCGCCTGCGACACCGTTACGGAAGCGGTCGACACGATGCTGGTAAGCTCCGACGGGAAGTTTATCGATTTTGTTCCCGACAGGAACGCGGTCTATCACGGTCAGACGCCTCAAAGCTTCAATTTTATTAAATTAAGAGATATTTTCTACAGCCTTAAAAGCTCGGAACTCGAAAAATACACGGACGTATGTTCCGTTTTCATAGACAAAGGCGAAAAAGTAAGTCTTGTAAAGGGCGGCAGGGGGAACGTTAAAATCACTTACCGTGAAGATTTGCCGCGGTTCTTTTAAGTTATGTTAATTTTATCAATAATAATTCCTGTATATAACGGCGAAAAATACCTTGAAAAATCGCTCCAAAGCCTTATTTCGCAAACGGAACAAAATTTCGAGGTGATTATTGTCGACGACGGGTCGACCGATTCGACTTATTCCATAGCGTCCCGTTACTGCGACGAATACGAGGGTTTTTACTGTATAAAATCAGAACATAAAGGCGTTTACGAGGCGAGAAACAAGGGGATCGAAAAAGCCAAAGGCGAGTACCTTTTGTTTTTTGACTGCGGCGACGTATTGACCGACGGCGCCGTAGAGGCTATATCAAATTGTTCCGAAGAGTACGACGCCGATATAATTTCCGGCAGATGCTGGAAAAACGGCGACATAGAATACGAATACGAAAGAAGCCTTGATATTTTAGCCACACAGCCTGAAATCAGCAAATTTGAGAGCAGCCTTCTGCAAAACGAGATAATAGGCGCTAAGGCTTTCAGAAAAAAGCTTTTCGACTTATATCACTTGAGATTCGCGAACCTTTCCGCTCATTCCGAGCTTCTCTTTATAGTTTCCGCGTCCTTTAAAAACGTAAAAATAAGCGGCTGCCCCGAATTTATTTTAGAGAAAGCCGTAAACCCCATAACCGACGGGTATTCGCCTTTTGAGACGCCTACCCGCGAAAATTTTCTCTCTCTTTCTTACGTTATAAACGAAATCTTAGAGGCGGGAAGGGACGAAATAATAAAAGAAACCGGCGGGTGCGACGGCGACGAGTTGTATATACAAGAGATACTTTATCAGGGCTACAGGTTATATATAGACAACTTTTACAGGAGATATTGGTTTATGGAACCCGAAACAATATCTCTTATGAAAAACGAATTTGAAAAATACGCGAAATACTTAAAAGACGAGCGCTTCAGGAAAATGAGCGAAAATAACCCCGAAATACGTCTTCCTTATATTTACACGGATAAAAAAGAGGCGGCGGGCGAACCTTATTTTACAATCCTCTTCGACGTTAAAAACGAGGAAGACTATCTCTATGTGTTAAGGTCGATTTACTGCCAGACGTATCCGTTTTTCGAGGTCATGGTAAACGAGGGGAGATATAACTCCGACTATTTCCCGAAAGAGTTTAAAAATATGGAAAACCTTGTGGTTCTCCCCGATAAACACTTTCACTCCGAGGCGAGAAAAGCGGCGAAATCGAAAATTTGCATAGAAATCAGCGACGGAGATCCTCTCGATATCAGGGCGTTAAGAGAAACGGCGGCGTCTAAATTCCCGGTTTTTGTTAAGGAGTATGTGTTCAGGGTCAAGAACCGTTCGCTGCGCGCTAAAAAAAGATTAAAAGATAAAGGTATGATTTTTAATTCCTAAACTAAAACGCCGCTTTAAAGCGTTTTATTTAAAATACGCGCGGAGCGTTCAGCGCTCTTTATTTTAGACGACAGAAAAACCGCCCTGCGCGGACGGTTCATTTGTCTTACTCGGCATACGGGGGTTCACGCCTCGTTCAACAACGATACCATTTTACCACATGGGAATTTATCGTTTCAAGTCCGCCGCCGAAAAAAATTTATTTTAATAAAAATTGGTGGCGCTTTTTAACGTTAAGAACATACCAAATCAATTTTACGTTTTTTGATAATTTTTTACGATGAAGGCAGGCGTTTTACTATTATAAAACAACTTAGCATACAGAGGGTTTATTTATGGAAAAATTTGGCGACGCTTTGGGCGAATATTTAAATTCTTTGGGACTTTCCCAGACTAAAGCCGCCGACGCTTTGGACGTCAGCAGAGCTATGCTTTATTCTGTTTTAAAAAATGAAAAAAGACTGTCTGAAGATAACTTTAGAAAGCTTATGTCGGCGATTCCCTTTTCCGACGCGCAGAAAAGAGCGCTGAGAAAGCTCTATTACCGGGACGCTTACCCCGCCGGTACGATAGATAAAATATACTGCATAATGGATCATCTTTCAAAAGGCGACGAGGGTTTTGTTTTAGACGACGTTCCGGTTTCCGCTTCCTTGCCGGAACGCACGAAATACGTAAGCGGCGAGACGGAGATATTGTCTTTAATTAAAAGCGTTATTCTTGACGAAAATCAAAAAAATATTTACACGAATTACCCGTTCCTTAAAAGAAAAATAGACTCGGCGGTTTTTAACGCGTTAAAACGAGCCCCTAAAAAAGAAAAGTTCGTTCACTTTGTCGAGTTTGAGGACGACGATAAAACGACTCTCAATATCGACAACTTATTTTCAGCCGAAAAGTATGTTAAAATGGGCTATATACCGCTGTGGTTCTACTCCGGCGCTTACGCCGACGAGCCTCTTCAGATGTACCCGTTCTTTTTTCTGTCGGATGATTTTCTCTTTATGTTCAGCGCTAAGTATTCAAGCGGTCCGGTTATAGTTGAAAAGGACATAATTTCAGGCGCCGTCGAGAAAGTCGAGAGATTCGCGCTTGACTGCGGCGAGTTAGGCAAAGTGTGCGAAAATATTTTTGACTTTAGGGACGCCGTTATATTTTACGGCGGTTATTCGCCCATAGCGTCTATTTCAAAAAGAATTTGCGCGATAGGTCGCTCCGACCCCGCCGTTATAAACGACATAATAAAAGACGATATAAGAGGTCGCGAGCAAATAGTTAAAATGGGAATCGACCACTACAGCGCTCTTTTAAAAACGGATTTTTCGATTTATACCACGAAAGAGGGCATAAAGAGCTTCATTAAAGACGGCTACGCGACTGAAATTCCAAGAGAACTCTTAAAACCCATGCCGTATTCAAGAAGAATAGAAGTTCTGAAACGGTTTTCCGATATGTACGAAACGGCCGAAGTCGAATCGCTTATAATGGACGACGATATACTGAATTACGGCGACGATTACACCTCGGTCGAGCTTTTTACCGATATAGTCATGCTCGCGGGGAGCGTGGATGACGGCGACAAAAGTTTTTCGGGTCAGTACTTCGTAATTATGAAAGACGGAAGGATACTTTCGGATTTTCTGTCTTATATCGATTTTATAAAAAGAAACCGTCTTTATGTAAAAAAACAAGTGGCCTGTGAATTTTTAAAGCAGCAGATTTACGAATGCGAAATGCGCCTCCAGGATGAAAGCGGCGGGGGGGG
>CAYUEV010000074.1:0-3891 GCA_964443825.1 uncultured Eubacteriales bacterium | reverse complement strand
CCGCCCGACGTTTAACCGACGCGGCGATACCGACCGCTTTTTCATTCTGTCAGATAAAAAAGCGGCGTAACAACAAACCCCCGCAGGGGATTCCCCGCGGGGTTACAGTATATCGTTTTACTTCATTTTGTCAAAACTCTTAATATTTCATCGCGTCGAAGGCGGTTGCCGAGCCGTCTTTACCCGCGCCGCCCAAAGAACCGGCGTCGATGATAACGAGCTTTAACTTAACGTCTTTCGCGTCTTAGAAGTCGGCGGCAAATATACGCGTCGGGAGATAAGGATTTCACGTATCTCCGCTTAACGCGGCGGCGTTTTTAACTCTGTCTTAGCGTATTAGCGCCGGTCGTTTCGCGTTTTCAGGTAATAACCATCCCGACGTTACGGCGAAACCGACCGTTCTATATTCTAATATCAAAACGCTTCGGACGGCGTTTCGTCTTCGCCTTTAAGCTTTAGATTCTCCGCTATGAAAACCGCTACCTTCTCAGGGTCTTCAGAACCGTAATAATCTATGCTGAAAGTATAAACGTCGGAGTTCCATAAAATCAGCGAGTAGCCTTCTTCGCTGTAGACGTCCATCGTAACGCCGTTCACCGCGACATGCGATTTTTTAAGTCTTTCGTTATCTATGGAGCGTTTCGTTATGCCGTCGCCCTGCTGAAGAATTATCGAGTCGCCTTCGTCGTTCTCCCAAACCGTCGTTATATTGTGCGGCGAACTCTTAAACGACGTCTGTTTATAGCCATCCGGGAGTTTCCCCAAAGTGAAGACGTGATTTATCATGTCGTATACGGTAATATCGCCGGATTCTTCATATCCGTAAGCTATCTCAACATGATCCCCTTTGCTTTTGGAGAAGTATCCTATGTTGTTATTTTTCATATATCTGATTCCGAAAGCGGAAATTGTGGTCAACGAGATGAGGAGAATGACCGCGGCTATAAGCAGCCCGCGTTTCAGGACGGACTTACGGCGGACAGGCTTTCCGTCTAAAAGGGCGTCCATTTCATTTGTAAAATCATCGGACGGTTCCCATATAATCGTTTCGCTTTGTATATTTTTAAACTCCTCCATTGCGGATTCCCTGAGCGCTTCTTTTAGCTTATCATTCGCCATAATCGGTCATCACCTCCTCAGACAGTTTTAAAACGAGTTGTTTTTTACCTCTCACTAATTGCTGCTTCACGGTCGACACGCGCCGGTTCAGCACGTCCGCGATTTTTTTTACCGGCATATCCATGACGTAGCGCATATAAAGGACGTCCCGATAAATATCATCCATACTTTTTACCGCCTCGAGAATTTCCTTGTACTCCGAATTATCCAAGACGTCCCGCAACGACTTTTCATCGGGTACGTCGGTAAGCTCCTCGAAGCTTACGGTATCGGGTATGGATTTGTTCTTTCGCAGAATGTCCGCCGCCGCGTTCTTAGCGGCTTTCAAACAATAGCTCTTAGCGTCGGACTCGGAAGCTCCCCGCAGAACTTCTATGTGCTTTACAATACCTAAAAAGGCGTTGTGCACAGCGTCTTCCGCGTCGCTGTCGTTTGAAAGGATCGATCTCGCGCTAAAGAACATCTGTTTTTTACAAAGTTTGTAGTAGTACTCGAAAACAGACTTGTCGTCCGCGCCGTCTATCCGTTCGAGGTAGAACAAGAGCATTTTTACTGCCTCCATACATATAAACGATATGAAAGGGCAAAACGGTTACAAGAAAAATAAATTTATTTTATTTTCTCACAAAAATCTCATATTATCAAGGCTTTTACGCTTTTTTTTATTTTATTTGAAGCGGACTTTATCGCAAAGATTACAAAAAAGAAATAAAGCTTTAGTTGACAGCGCGAATCGACGCGGCTAAAATAAGTGTGGCGCAAGATTATAAAACGGAAATTTCCGTTACAATATCGCTTGGCGTTCAGTATTTAGCGATTAGCGGACGCGGTTTGCGCTTAGTTTAGGAGAATATTATTATAGTTCCGCTCGTTTTACCGCCCGCCGCCGGATCGCTGTAACGAAAACCGCCCGCTATACGGCTCCGGCGTCTAATATCTAAAATATTTAAAATATAACATGAGGAAAGCGCGATGTTAAGACAAATTCGTTATTTTCAAGCCGTGGTTCGCCTTGGGAGCTTCAGTAAAGCGGCTTCGGAATGTTATATTTCACAGTCGGCTATCTCTCAGCAGATACAGTCGCTTGAAAAAGAACTCGGCGCGACCTTATTAAAACGCGAGAACAGGCGATTTTCCTTAACGCCCGCCGGCGAGTATTTTTACAATAAAAGCCTCGCGCTGACAGCCGATTTCGACAGGCTTTGCAGCGAAACAAAACGAATAGCCCAAAGCGACGATTTTTCTCTCAAAATAGGCTATCTCAGGGGATACGGAGGGGCTGAGATTCAGAAAGCTACGGCGGAATTTTCATGGAAATATCCCGAAGCGCCGGTTAACGTCCGTTATGGAAATCATGAGGAACTGTATGAACAGCTTCGCGACGAACGGGTAGATCTTGTTTTGAGCGACCAGCGCAGGGCGTTTTCCGACGATTACGTGAACTCCGTTCTAACGGTTATCGACTGTCGTATTGAAATTTCTTCAAGAAATCCTATGGCGGGTCTTCCGAAAGCCGAAGTTTACGACCTTAGGAACACTCCGTGCATTCTTGTCGCGTCAAAGGAACAAAGGGAAAACGAGCGGTCGTACTACAGCGAAATTTATGGGATAAACGGCGAATTTTTATTCGCCGAAACGCTGGACGAGGCGCGTCTTATGGTGATAAGCGGCAAAGGGTATCTTCCTTTAGAAGGAGGAGAAACGCCATTACAGTTTGCGGATTCGATCGCGAGCGTTCCTTTATGCCGCAATGGAAAGCCCATTCGCCGAAATTACTGCGCGTTTTGGAAAGCCGACAACGGCGGGTATTACGTCGAGGAATTCGCTAAAATCCTAAAAGCGCAGTTTTAAAAAAAATACGAGAGGAGGTCGCGCCATGGTCTCTTTTTCGTATAAGCGAATACTTATAGATAAGCCCTAAAACTCGAATTGATATTTTATGCTTTTATCCATATAATAGAAAGCGAAAACGGACGGAAATAGTTTTTCTTTAAATCCACATAAAGGGAAGGATAATTTATGAGCAGAACATGGCTTATTACGGGCGTTTCCAGCGGCTTTGGCTATGAAATGACAAAGCGGCTTCTGGAAAAAGGGGAAACCGTCGTCGGCACGGTCCGAAACAAGGACAAGGTGCAAAAGCTGATTGACGAGTATCCTGCGAATTTTGACTGTCAGCTTCTTGACGTGACAGATGTTCCCGCCGTGCAGAAAACGGTTGCGGACGCTTTTGAAAAGCACGGCAAAGTGGATGTGGTGGTCTCCAACGCCGGCTATGGTCTGTTCGGCTGCGCGGAGGAACTTTCGGACGAGCAGATAAGTCATATTATCGCGACGAATCTTACGGGTTCTATAACTCTTATTAAATCCGCTATCCCGTTTATGCGCAAACAGGGCGGCGGGCGTATCATTCAAATATCAAGTTACGGCGGTCAGGTGGCTTTTCCGGCAAATTCTTTATATCACGCGACTAAATTCGGTATAGAGGGATTTTGCGAATCCGTGGCGCAGGAGGTTAAGCAGTTTAACATAGGCGTCACTATAGTGGAGCCGGGCGGCGCGAGAACAGAGTTCCGCTACGGAAGCGCCAAGGTGGCGAGCCTGATGCCCGAATACGAGAGCTGCCACGGCTTCTTAAATATGCTGGACGCCTCCAAGGGTTTGGCTCCCGGGGATCCCGCAAAGATGGCGCAAAGAATCATTGAGAGCGTGGATATAAATCCCGCCCCGCTTCGCATGGTTTTAGGTTCTCAGGCTCTTTCCGCGACGATT
>CAYUEV010000073.1:0-4079 GCA_964443825.1 uncultured Eubacteriales bacterium | reverse complement strand
CCCGCGACGGCGAGAAGAACCGAAGTCGTCAAGTACACGAACTTCGAGTACTTTGGAGACTCTACCCCCAACGGCGGCGCTACGCCTGAGGAAACCTCGAGCGAACCCGCCAGCGAGGCTAAATAATAAGATTTCTCAATTTTGTGCATTGGTCGCGGCCGTTTTAGTGCGATGTTCCGGCCGCGACCACAGACCTCCTATTCATAATTTTTGGCAAGCCCGGATTCGTTAAACCGCGATTCCGGGGTTGTCATTTTCCGCGTTTTTTGCTATTTTGCGACAAAATAGGCTTTATTTTTATTTTTCGCCGTTTCGAAAATAACAATTTGCCGTTTTTCGCGATCTCTTGATTATTGTTATCGCCTTTGTTATTGCTTTTTCGCTCTTTTGTAGCCATTGCTTTAAGCGTAACAAAAAAAAGAGGAACAAAAAAGCGTAACAAAAATCCGCGAGACGGCGGAGGACTCGCGGCGAAACCACAAAGATAACAAAGATAAAGTTGCGTAAAATCGCGCATGACAGCGGCGGATTATTTTTATCTTTGTTTATTTGTCTTGCTTGCCGCTCCGATTTGGAACGAGGACGGGAAAATTCAAAAAAGTGATGAGAGCGGAGTTGCAAAACAGCGAAAGCAGAGCTATAAAAAATCGCGGAGATTTAATCCGCAAAACGGCGAAAGCTGAGCTGCATAAAGTCGCGGAAAACTGCTGAACCGCAAAAAGGATAAAGACGGCGAAACCGTGAAAAAGACAAGGGCGGCGTTGTAAAAAAAACGAGGACGGCGAAACCGTAAAAACGCCGAAACCGTGAAAAAAACAAAGTCGGAGCCGCGAAACGGCAAGGATAGAGCCATAAAAAATCGCGAACGGCGAGGATCGGCGGATTATTTTTTCGACTCGGACAAAAGCTTAGAGTATACGCAGCCGCAGTAATTCTGCCTGTAGAGATCGTACTTTTTAGATAATTCTATAGAGCGTTTATAGCCGTTATTTTTTTTAAAATCGGAGTAAAGATACTTTATACCGTATTGTTCGGAGAGCTTTTTCCCGATTTCGTTTAATTTGTCGGCGTTTTTATATGGACTAATTGTTAAAGTTGTTGTGAAATAATCAAAATTTCGCACTTTCGCAAGCTTCGCGGTTTCCGTAAGCCTCAATCTGTAGCAAAGTTCGCACCTCTTCCCGCCCTCCTTTTCATTTTCGAAGCCTTTTGAGAACTCAAAAAATCTATCGGGCGAGCGATCCCCTTCTATAAATTTGACGCTTTTAAGGTTCATCTCGGCAATCAGCCTTTTAACCTCGTTTACCCTGCGGGAATACTCGTCGGGGTCGGTGATGTTGGGGTTAAAATAAAAAAGAGTAATATCAAAATAACCTGATAAATACTCCAAACAATAGCTTGAACAAGGGGCGCAACAAGCGTGGAGAAGGAGTTCGGGCGCGCTCCCCTTAACGCTTTCGATCGTCCTTTCAAGCGTCTTTTGATAATTTATTTTCGCCATTTTATTTATAAAGCCCTGTAAAATCGCTGTAAATATAGTTTAGCCCGTCGAGAACAAGATTTTTATCGTAAATTAAATCAAGCCTTACCGAAGGGATAACGGAACTTGCGTACCCGCCCGTGGCGACGATTGTGGCGATTTCAGACCCTAAGGACTCCTCAAGCCTCACCGCCAGCCCCTCTATCATGGCGGCCGCGCCCAGGATAAGCCCCGACTGCATACTGGCTTTCGTGTTGGTTCCCAGGGCCTTTCTGGGGGCGTTCATGGATATGTCCGAGAGCAGCGACGCGCTGTTCGTGAGGGCCTTTAACGAAAGCCCGATACCGGGAGCGATCGCGCAGCCTCTGAAAGCGCAGTTCTTGTCGATAACGCTCATTTTGGTGGCCGTCCCCATGTCGACGACGAGGCACGGGAGCTTGTACTTTTTGATAGCCCCCGCGGCGCCCGCGATGAGATCCGCGCCAAGCTCGTTTGGGTTGTCGATTAAAATCTTAAAATTCTCGGGTATATCTAGCCCGACTATATAGGGGCTGACGTTCGCGATCATCGCCAAAGCGTCTCTCACGGTGAAAGTGAGCTGAGGCACGACGGAACTTATAATCGCGCCGTCGATAAGCGAGGAATCCGCGCCGTGAACGCCCAAAACGGACGAAAACTCCGCCGCCAGCTGGTCGGTCGTTTCGTTTTTATTTGTGCAAATATTCGCTGAAAACGCTATATCAAACCTCTCGTAAAGCCCGAAAGTGATATTTGTGTTCCCTACGTCGACGGCTAAAATCATAATCAACACAACCTTTCCATTATATTATATATAAACCGCCGATTTTTTCAAGCGGTATTGAAATATTTTAACGATGATGTTATGATAAGGAAAAAAGAGGGATTTTTATGACGATTGGATTTTTAGGCGCGGGCAACATGGCCTCTCCCATCATTAAAAGCATAGTGAGCAAGGGCGTTTTTAAATATAACGAGACGGCCGTTTTTGATCCCGACGCCGCGAAAACCGACGCGATTAAGAGCGAAACCGGGGTAAATGTCGCCGAAAACGAACATAAAGTCATTGAGTTTTCGGATATTTTATTTTTAGCCGTAAAGCCGCAGGTTTTTGAAAGCTTATTTAACGAGATTTCAGACGACGTGAACATAAAAAAGCCCGTCATTATCTCGATCGCGGCGGGGAAAACGACCGACGGCGTTTTGTCGTATCTGAATTACGACGCGCACATTTTAAGGATTTTCCCAAACCTTAACGCGACCGTTGGCGAGGCGATTTCCGCTTATACGGGCAACAAATTCGCGACGGAGGACGAAATTAAAATCGCGGGAGAAATAGCCGGATCGTTCGGCGAGGCGGTAAGGCTGCCGGAAGAGCTCTTCCCCGTGTTCGGCGTTTTGGGCGGATGCGCCCCGGCGTATACGTTTATGCTTATCGACGCTTTAAAAAAATCGGCGGAAAAACTGGGGCTGCCCGAAGACACAGCCTACAAAGCCGCGGTTCAGGTTGTTTTAGGGAGCGCTAAACTCTTAAAGGAACAGGGCGGCGACCCGGAAGACTGGGTTAAAAAAGTCTGTTCCCCCGGCGGCACGACGATCGAGGGCGTAAATTCCTTAAAAGACGACGAGTTCGAGAAAATTGTCGAAACCGCGTTTAACAAGTCGTATGAGAGGGATCTCTGTCTGTCCCGATAAAATTTAAAAAAGTATTGACAAATATGGGCGATTGATATAAAATACAGGCAAAATGGTGAGTTTAACTAAAGGGAAAAGCCTTAAATCGGGTCTTTTAGTCAAATTTTTTCTATTTTTTCCTTGACAATCGATTCTTTTTGTAGTATAATCTAAACGTGTTTTAAGCGCACAAAGCGAATTTTTGGTATTTTGAGTCCTAAAGCTCATAATATAGAATTATTTAAAGGAAGGTTCAAAAATGAAACTTGCAAAGAAAATGCTCGCGGGCGTTATCGTGCTCGCAATGGTAGCGGCTCTTGCTGTTACGGTTTTTGCCGCCGACGACGCGACCATTTCGATCACTGCCGGCGACGCGGTTGTCGGGCAGAATGTCACTGTTACCGTCAGCGGTAGCCAGATTAAAGACCTCTGCGACGGCAACCTTGAGTTCTCTTATGATCCTACGTCTCTTGAATTAGTTGGCTCTCCCGCAGACGCTGGTATCAACGCTATTCATGAGGGCGGTTCTGTTGGATCAGGCGCTTTTACCGACGCTTTTATGATGTCGGGATCGTTTGCGGGCGACAACGGCGGCATCTGCAAAGTTACCTTTAAAGTACTCAAAGCCGGTGAGTCTGTTGTTGCTATAACGAGTTGCAACCTTGACAAGGCCGACGCTAATGGTAATGCTCAGCCGTTAAAAGCCACTCTTGCTAATGGTGGTAAGGTGACAATCAAAGCTACAGAGCAGCCTCCTGTTACCACTACTACAACCGAGCCCACTTCCGAGCCTACAACAGTACCCGGCAACAAAAAGCCCGGAAAGACCCCCGCGAAACCCAGCGGCGGCAGCAGCATCCCTCAGACAGGTGAAGCCGGCATAGCCGTTCTCGCAAGCGTTATGGCC
>CAYUEV010000072.1:0-4500 GCA_964443825.1 uncultured Eubacteriales bacterium | reverse complement strand
AAAAAAGTAAAAGAAAAAGTGAACGATTTCTGTTGGAATAAAGCTAACAAGCCATACTCCACGGAAAGGAATCGATCACTTTATGAAAAGTATAGCGCAGAACGAGAAAAACCGCAAGAGATATTTGCCACATGAGGTAAGCGCCGCAGATCCACGCGGTGGAAACATACCGACAGAAAGGCGATGTAGAATATATCCGCCGAAAGTATCATGTTTCCAAAGCGTCGCTTGTGTGCCAGAACAAGCAATATGACGGGACAAAGGAGTCTTTGACTCAGAAATCCCGCCGTCCGCTTTCTCCGCGCCCAAACGCGCATACGCAGGAGAAAATCAAATGAATAAAGGATTATCGTCACAGGAATCCTAGTATCTCAATCCGTGAGCTTTATGGAAAATTGCGGGAGGACAAAGCATATTCCCGCCATCCGGGGGTATATATCGCGTTATTTGTAACGTAGAACTTTCGACAAAAGGCGGTTTTCGCAAAGAAAAGCTGTCGCACGGGAAAATATGACGCGCCAATCTCGCTTTGAGGGAATGTCAAACGGGCGCGAAATGCTAGCAAAACGCGCGCCACAACGCCAAAAGCTTCTGTTTAAGCGAACAAACGACAAACAAAAACAGAAGCTTCGTTTTTTAAAAACACGTCCTCGTATTATCGACTGACGCACAGGGATAAATTTTTACGGATTTTTACTTTTTCTTTATCTTATTGAGCGATTCGTTAAGGGATATAATCTGTTCTTTGGCGAGGTTGGCTCCTATCATAGTGAGCGCGCGTTTAACGGTGAAGCCCTTCGCCATCTCGATAAGGGATTTGTTAATTTTAAATCCGGCGACGGTTGCGCCGCTGTCTTTCTTGCTTTTTTTCGACTTATCATCTTCGTTCTTGCCGCCGGACATGGCGGAGATGATCACTTTAATAAATTTCAGTAAGAACAACTTGCCTTTAAAGGTGGACATAACGGCGCCTATGGTATCGTTGACCGAGAGATACCCTTCGGGAGCGGCTAACTCGAACCAATTGACGACCGCGCCTTCTTCTTTTAATCTGTACTCTTCGGGGAAGACGTCAACTTTTTCAATCTGCGACGCGTCGCCGCATTCTCCGGCTTTAGCGGTCAGCGTGGTCTTTCCCTCGTTTTTGACTTCAAAATAGAAGAAAGGATACTTGCCTTTCTTTTGTTTTCCGACGCTCACACCGTTAGAGAAGAGTTCCACTTCGTCCTGATTAGAATAGACCGTGACTTTTGTCGTATCTTCAACTCTTTTTACATATCTCTTACCGCAGATATGCACGAAGGGATCGTTTGACAGCCACGCCTTATACGCGTAGAAGCTGTCTTTTTTGTATTTGCGGTCAAAGGTTATCAGACCTTTGTGGTTCATGCCGTTTTCTCCACCCTCGTTACGGGCGTCGGCGGCGAAATCGAACATGTTCCACACGTGCGTAGCCCACAGGTACGGTCTATCCATGATCTGTTTAATCAGTTCCTCATGATAATATGATTGATATTCTTCCGTGTAATCACCCTGTTCAGGTTTGGAAGAATGCCAGTCGAGGGCTTCGCAGCCGTATTCGCTTAAGCCAATGGGGCGGTTGGGATATTTCTTGTGAAAATCATCGAACCACGAACCATTCATTGAAGTTGTTCCGCCGTACCAGCCGAAATAGTGGTTGTAGGAGACGACGTCCGTCAAATGAACATACGGATCGTCGATACCGCACATAGAGACCACCGCCAAAGTGGTAGGTCTTGTTTTGTCCAGTTGGTGAGCCAAATCATTGAGCGATTTATGGTTGTCCAAAAGAGCGGGCGAGTTTCCATTCATGGTGATCTCATTGGAAATTCCCCATACGATAATCGAAGGATGATTATAGCTTTGCAAAATCAGCTCTCGAAGCTGTGAGCGGGTATTCTCAAAGCCGTTGTCCATGTGTCGCGAAATATACGGTATCTCCGCCCATATAGCCAAACCCTTTTCATCACATAGATCATAGAAATATTGCGATTGCTGATAATGAGCCAGCCTGATGGTATTCGCGCCTACTTCACAGATGAGTTCGACGTCTTCGCGATGATGCTCGGGTTTTAACGCGTTTCCTATATTCGGTCTGTCCTGATGACGGCATACGCCGCGAAGCGGATACTCCTCGCCGTTTAGTATAAAGCCCCTTTGCGGGTCTATTTTATAGCTGCGGCAGCCAAAACGGGCGGAGATTTCATCTTCCTCACGGTCGTCGCGGAGGAGCGCCGCGCGCGCGGTATATAGATAAGGGTCTTTGACGCCGTTCCATTTATGAGCGTTTTCGATAGTAAATGTGACTTCTGAATTATCAGCGGGAGCGGAAAGGCTGTCTATGACTTTCCCGTCGGCGACAATATCGTAACGCACAACGCAGCCGCCGGAGGCTTTCACATAAGTATTTACGGTAACTTTCGCCGTATTTCCCTCCATGATGGGAGTGACGGCGATACCGGGGACTCCGTAGTAGTCGAGGTCAAAATGATTCTCCGCGACGCCTATAAGCGTCACGTCGCGATATATGCCGCCATAGAAGGTAAAATCCGCCATCTGCGGATAGACGCGGTCATTGGGCGAGTTATCGGCGATTACAGCGAGAACGTTCGAGTCTTTGACGTCGGATAATTTAACGCGGAAAGAGGAATACCCTCCGTCGTGAGACGCCAATTTGACGCCGTTAAAATAAACTTCTGCGCTGGAATTGACGCCGTCGAATTGGACGTAAACTTCTTGTCCTTCCGGGAGATCGCTTATCGCAAGTTCTTTTACATAGCAACATTTTCCGCGAAAATAGTCGTTGCCGCCATCCTGTCCGTCTATACCGTTCCAGGTATGAGGCAAGTCCAAAATCTCCCAGTCTTGCGGTATGTCTTTGGGGACGTCGCCGCAATCCTTTTTAAAATGCCATGACTTATCTATATTGATGATGTTTCTCATTCCGCTTTTGCCTCCTGCGCTTCGCCGAATTCACGTTCCTGTTTTAGATCTATATTGTATATGAACTTCATAGATACGGCCATTATCACGGTTCCTACGACTAAAAGGATAATATATAGGCTCTTAATCCTGGCCGATACTTCATCCGTCTGCACCTGCGACGTTTCGACATATCCTGTGGCTCCCAGGGAAAGAGCCACGACAGCTTGACCGATACCTTGAGATAACTTTCTAAAAAAAGAATAAATAGCGTAAAGAGATCCTTCTTCACGAATTCCTTTTTTACGGTAACTTAGTTCTATGCAGTCGGCAACTATTGCCCAAACAATAATCTGGAGCACAGAACAGCCGATGTTGACTATCATCAGTCCGCCGACATACATGATCATGCCTTTTCCGTCGGGAGTTATCGGCAACATTAACATTATGATACCGGCAATGGCGCTGACTAATCCCGAATACCAGATGAAGTTTTTCTTGCCGATTTTAGCGACTATGGCGGTGGCAAAAGGCATCATGGCGACCAGAGGAACATATGACGCCAACATGGCGAAGGAAGCTTTGCCGGCGTCGTTGAAATAAAACTGGAAGACGAGATTATTCACGGAACTGGTTGAGTTGAAGAAAGTGACGGCGGCGACGCTGGCGATTGTCGCCCCGACAAGAGCGCGGTTAGAAAAGAATGATTTGATTGAGGAGATATAGCTGACTTTTTTCGCTTCGTCGTTTCTCTGCACTCTTTCAGTGACCATTCTGCGCATAGCAAAGAACAGGAAGAAAGCCGCGACAGTAAATACGATAGAGACTATGAACAGTCTGTTGGCTGAAAGCTGATTGTTTTCATAGACGACTTTCGGCAGCAGCATAACCAAAACCACGGCTACTCCCGCGCCTATGCTTCTAAATGTGGAAAGAGTCGTGCGCTGACGCGGATCTTCGGTAATAACCGAGTGGAGCGATCCATACGGCACGTTGATCATCGTATACGCCACCGACCATAAACAATATGAGATGAGACACCAGAGAATTTTTCCCAACTGTGAAAAACTCGTAACCGGCGTAAAAATCATCACCGTCAAAGCGATAAGTCCAAACGAACCTATCGTTATCCAGGGCATGAATTTACTCTTTTTGCTGATTCTATATTTATCGACCATATTGCCGATAAGCACGTCGTTGATAGCGTCCCAAACTTTAGATACGATGATTATCCATGCCCAGTGCTTTGCGCTGAGTCCAATACATTGAGTATAGAACAGGAACATATACGAAGAAATGAGAGAAAAGGAAAGGTTGCATCCCATATCGCCAAACGCGTATCCTATCTTATCGCGCATACCGAAAGGACGGAGTTTTGTCTCGGCATCCTCCATAATATTCAACCCCTTGTTTATAAAATTTTACGAGTAATTTCGCTCGACTACGCTAATCAATTATACTAAATTATTTGCTTCATGTCAACAAATTATGGTAAAAACGCGGCCGGCATACCGTCGCTTAAATAGATACGCGATTTATCGACATGCAGAAGCTTCG
>CAYUEV010000071.1:0-4580 GCA_964443825.1 uncultured Eubacteriales bacterium | reverse complement strand
TTCCAAAAAATAAGCAGCCCCCGCTTTTGGGACTGCTATGTACTTTCGGTGATTATTTAATTTGGGGAGGATATTGAATCGTCGTCCGCCGGAATCTGTGAATACGAAACAATCAACTCCGATAAAAGACCGCGCGCGTCCGCGTACCTTGCGTTTCATTCTAAGAACCTAAAGAGTAGCCGCGTCGTCGGCGGTTTTCATCATTATTTAAAATTCTTTTTACAGAAAGCTTGTTAATAGGTAGTCAAGGGCAGTCGTTTTATGATATACTAAAAATGAAAAAGCCGGACGAAGGAAACGCGCCGAAAAAACGTTTTGGATATAAAAATCAATATGGAGGTAAAAGGCAATGTATGAAATCAGTTTATCAATTCGCGAGGAAAAGGAATTGTATAGCCCGTTTGACGAAAGCTGTAAAATGCTGAACAGCGAAGTGGCGGATTATCTGGCGAAACAGTATAACCGAAAAGAGGCGGACGATGATTTTGCGCTTAAAATTAAATGCGACGGGCCTGTAGAGTTCGATCGCGTAAGGAATGCGTTTCAAGAAATGATTAAAGAACAGGAACTTCACAATACTAACCGAAAAAGGCTTAATCGCATAAAACAAATCTGGCTGTTTAGCATCGGCAGCATTTTTGTTGCCGCCGGTATTTTGTTAGACGGTATAATCGCGTCGATTCCGGTGGAAATAATTTCCATAATCGGATCGTTTGCCGTGTGGGAGGCGACAAACATCTGGATTGTGGAAAAGCCGCGCACGAGACGCGTTCAACGTACTATAAAGAAGCTGAAAGGTACAAAAATTCTTATAGAGGAACCAAAAGAATCCTGACGCAAAATTTCATTAAGGAAAAAAACGGAAACGGAGAGTAAAGCGGAAACGGAAAAGTAAAAAGCCCGTTTTTTAAAAAAATTTTTAAAAATAATCAATTATTTTAAAAAATTATGGATTTTCCACTGTGAATGTGTTAAAATTATTATATTCTGAAATATGGGTTTTATCGAGAGAGACAGATTGATTTTGGCAAACCCCGCGAAAAATGAGTTTGACAGACACATAACTTTCGGCCTCGCGATAGTATGTTTTCATAGCGGCGTTTTTATGAAATGCGCACGCGACTTATTATGACGCCGAAAGTTTTATTTTTTTGGCGGTTTGTTCCTATCGGCACAACTCTAACTTCGGGAAAATGTTTATGGGGTGAAAAAATGAGTAAGATCAAAAACGAACCGAAAAACAAATTTGTTCTCATTGAAGCCGTCAGAGGTCAAATGGAACAGAGAGCTCAGTGGCTCTATTTATTATGCGACGAGGCCGGTAAGCGCGGGCTTGACTGGTGGGACGTCGGCAGCGCCGCCATTAAACGTTGCGGTCTTGCACAGGGCAAGACGCTGGTTGAAAAGGGAGGCACAAAAAGTTTAACGGGACTTCGTAAGACTTTATTTACGCGTCCCGCGCAGTGGATGTTCGAAATGGATATAAAACGCTGCGACGACGACCATTTGGACATTGACTTCCATTATTGCCCTCTCGTTAAGGGATGGCAGAAATTAGGATGTACCGACGAGCAAATATCTCTCCTCTGCGACATTGCTATGTGCGGCGATCAAGGCATTGGCGAGCAATACGGATGCGCGCTGGATCTTCCTAAGGCTATAGCCAAGGGCGACGGTTGTTGTCAGCTTCGCTATCACAGATAGTAATAGGGGGCGCGACTTCGCATGAAAAAAGAGATTTCCAATAAGCTAATATGGATTTATTGCGCTCCCGAGTTTGCGGTAGGCCTTCTAACCGCGATGGTGGCGAACTATCTTATCTATTTCTATCAGCCGTCAAAAGAATCCGGCATTCCCACTCTTATCACTCAGGGTACCGTGATTTTAGGCGTCTTGACGCTCATGGGATTCATTCAGGCTATAGCGCATATCATTGACGCCGTAACGGATCCTCTCGTAGCGTCATGGAGCGATAAAAGCAAAAATAAAAAAGGTCGCCGCATACCTTATATGCAGAAATTCGCTATTCCGTTCGGTCTTTCGGCTCTGTTAATTTTCTGCGCTCCGCAAAGTTCTCCCGGTATTGTCAACGATATTTGGGTCGCGGCGTTTATGTGGCTTTATTACATTTTTTACACGTTATATATGATTCCGTATAACGCGCTTTTCCCTGAGATGATAAAAGATCAGGGGAAATTAGTAAACGCTTATACAACGTGTTCATTGCTATTTGTCACCGGCAGCGCCGTCGGTTACGTCACGCCGCTTATTGTTTCGGGATTCAAGAGCGCGGGGCTTGCGACCGTTTGGGCATGGAGAGCCACGTTCGCCATCTTTACGGTAATCAGCGTCATACTGTTAGTCCTTCCCGGCATTTTCATTAAAGAAACCGATTATGTAAATTCCGTGCGCCCGACGACTCCTCTTTTGTCGTCGCTTAAGCACGCGTTTTCCAATAAACATTTCCGCGTCGTAACTCTTGGGCAACTTTTTGAAGGCACGGCGCTTTCGTTCTTTGAAGCCTGCATCATGTACTATATCACTTCTCTGCTGGAGTTGCCTGAAACGGCGTCGACGGGTATTTTAGCTCTTTCGATTGTCGGCTCTCTTTGCATGTACCCGTTTATCAACAAATGGGTCAAGAAAAAGGGCAAACGCAAGCCGATGATTTTAGGCTGCGCGTTTTTCACGGTTGCTGAATTCGCGATGTGCTTTGCCGGAGTAATTCCCGGGCCGCCGATGCTTATCGCCTGCGTCTTCGCTTTGTTTGTATCCTTCCCATTCGCCGTACTCAATATTATTCCGAGCGCCATGATGGGCGACGTCATTCAGTACGATACTATCAATACAGGCGTCAACCAAGAGGGCGTTTTTGGCGCCGCGAGAAGCTTTGTTACCAAGGTCGGCACATCTATCGCCTTAATGATAGTTCCTTCTCTCACGGTCATCGGCGCTCCGGAAGGCGAAAATATCGGCAAATTAGGTCTTAAGATCACGGCTATCGTCGGCGGAGTTTTCTGCGCTATCGCCGTTATTATCTACCTGTGCTATAACGAGAAAGAAATCCTAGGCACAATTCATGAAGCGCGCGAAAAAGAAAGTTCCAAATAAGAGGGAAAAATATGACATTTCTTTTCATTATACTGGGGATTATTTTAGGAATTATCTTTTCTCTGTTATTGGTTTTCGTCATTCGCGCGATAATGTGCAAATCTAAAGCCCGCGCCTTAAAGCCCGAAAAGGAAAACGTCAGCCCTGAAAAGGCTCGGGAATATGCCGAAAGACTGGCTGAGATGATTCGCTGCAAAACTGTTTCCGTAGAAAACAGCTATGACGACGCCGAATTTGCCAAACTCAGGTCGGTTACGGAAAAGCTCTTTCCCACCTTCTTCGCCAAAGCCGAAAAGCTTACTTTCAGCGACGACTGCTGGATATTTAAGCTAGTAGGCAAAGATACTTCCCGTAACATTATGGTGATGTCTCACCACGACGTCGTGGAAGCGGAAGGCGATTGGGAACACGAGCCTTTTGGCGGAGAGATAATAGACGGCAATATCTGGGGAAGAGGTACGGTTGATACCAAGACGCCTCTTTTTGCCGAGTTCACCGCTTTGGATGAGCTGCTTTCAGAAGGTTGGGAACCTCCTTGCAACGTTTGGTTAGGTTCTTCGCATAATGAGGAACTGGGCGGCGATGGAATACCAAAGGCGCTGGAGTATTTCATCCAAAATAACGTCTCCTTTGAACTTATTTTGGATGAAGGAGGCGGTATTATCGAAGCTCCGATGGCGGGAATTTCCTGCCACTGCGCTATGATGGCCATACATGAAAAGGGTCGCTTCCGCGCGGAATGTACCGCGGAAGAAGGCTATAGCCACGCGGGTCTGGCCGCTAACCCGGAAACTCCGGTCGTCAGGACGTCTCGTTTCATAACGGACGTCAATTCAAAAAACATTTTTATAAGAAAACTCTATCCGGAAGTTAAAGCGATGTTTGAAGGTCTCGCGCCGTATAGCGTATTCCCAATGCGTCTCGTCTTTGCGAATTTATGGTTTTTCAGCCCTATTCTCAAAGTCCTGATTCCGAAGATCAACGACCAAGCCGCTTCAATGCTGGGGACCATGTGTTCGTTCACCGATATAAGCGGCGGATCCAAACAAAAGAAATGCGTTTCTACCGCCTCGCTTCGTTTCGTAAACGACGAGGACTTCAAGACGGATTATGAGAACTTCAAAAAAGTGGCGGAGAAGTATGGCGTTACCGTCACAGAGGCAAAAACCGGCAACGAGTATCATCGTCCCGGCGACTTTACATTGCCGCAGTTTGAATATGTCAAAACTTGTATCGGCAAGGTCTTCCCGCATGTCGCGGCGACTCCGTTTATTTTGCCCGCGGGTACCGACGCGCGTCATTTTAGCGACATTTGTAGGTGTGTAGTGCGTTTCGCTCCTATTGAAATCAATAACCAGCAGTACGCCTCTGTTCACAGTCCCAATGAGAATATCAGCGTTAAAGCGGTCGGCAACGCCGTGGCGTTCTATAAGCTGTTGTTAAAAGAGTACAAATAGCAGCCTGCAAAA
>CAYUEV010000070.1:0-4690 GCA_964443825.1 uncultured Eubacteriales bacterium | reverse complement strand
GAAACTGACGACGACGAAATCCCGGACAGCGAAATTCCCGATAAAAATATGTAGTTTCGGGGCGATATTATGAATAACGGAACATGGGAAAGAACGGAACTTCTTTTAGGCGAGGACGCTTTAAAAAAGCTTTCTTCATCCCGCGTCGCGGTGTTTGGTTTGGGCGGCGTAGGTGGTTTCGCGGCGGAAGCTCTCGTCAGGTGTTCCGTAGGCTCTATAGATATAATCGATAACGATAAAATAACAAAAAGCAACATAAACCGTCAGATTTACGCTCTTAACGACACGGTAGGTCTTTACAAAGCCGACGTCGCCTTCAATAGAATAAAATCAATAAATCCTGATATAAACGTAAAATCTTATAAAACCTTTTATAGTTCCGAAAATTCAAAAGATTTCGATTTTAAAAATTACGATTATATTGTAGACGCGATAGATACGGTGAGTTCAAAAATAGAGCTTATATTAAACGCTAAAAATTCAAACGTTCCGATTATTTCGTCTATGGGAGCGGGTAACAAACTCGACCCTTCGCTTTTCGAAGTCGCCGATATATACGAAACCTCCGTATGCCCTTTAGCCCGCGTTATGAGAAGGGAACTTAGAAAGCGCGGAATAGAAAATTTAAAAGTAGTCTACTCGAAAGAAAAGCCCGTTAACGCGGGCGTTTTTGACGAAGAAAAAAACAAGGCGATTCCCGGCAGCGTGTCGTTCGTCCCGTCCGTTATGGGTCTCATAATAGCGTCCGAAGTCGTAAAGGATATAATTAACAGCTAACGATACGCCGCGTAATTTTAACGCGGTTATTGTTTTGCTGATTTAAATACACATCGTTTGCAAATTAAGAAAAATATGTTTAAAAATCGTAATATTTTGCAAACTTTTTGGATATTTGAGTATTGCTTACAAAATTATATTTACAAATTTCATTTAAAATCTTTATATTATATATTGATGTTTTTCGTTTTTATGCTATAATAGATAATAGGGTCAGGCGCCCAAATATAATAAACGGAGGAAAATTTATGGCTATCGCAGACGTCGCGGCTTCCGCTATGAAAAAAATAACTTTGCGTAACTCAAAAAAGCTCGCGAAAAAGAGAACCACTCCCACAATTTCCGATCATATCGTCAAAAAAGTTCAGGGGAATAGGTTCGTCGTGGGATTTTCACAGCAAGAGGTCATGCCGGACGATTTTAACAAAACGACGTACTGGATCGCGGGTCACGGCATGGGTCATAAAGCGGAAGGCATACACGATCCCATAACCGTAAACGGTATGTGGTTAAGTTGCGGCGACGACGGCGGGCTTTTCATAGTAAGCGCGGATTGCATCGGTATTACAAATACGGAAGTCGACATAGTGCGCGATAAGCTTTCTGAATTTTCCGAAAAAATAAACTGCAAGAGCGTAAATATATGTTGCACCCACAATCACGCGGGGTTCGACACCGTAGGTTATTGGGGCAAACTTCCCAAAACGGGTAAAAACGAGAGCTACATGAAAAAACTCCTTAACGCGATTTGCGAAGCATGCCACGACGCTTATGACAATAGACAGGAGGGCGATCTCTATCTCGGCACGGCGAAAGTTCCGGAGTGTCAGTTTAAAAAGCGTCCGCCTTACGTCCTTCACGACGTTTTGACGCGCATAAGATTCGTTCCCGATGAAGGGAAAGAAACGTGGTTCTTAAATTACGCCGCTCACCCCAACACTCTTGGAGGGGCTAACAGGCAAATTAGCGCCGATTACCCATATTACCTTAGAAAAGCCGTTAAAGCTGAAAAGGACGTTAATATTGTTTACACTGTGGGCGCTATAGGCGCGGTAGATCCCGGCGACTTCAGCAAAGATCTTGTCGAGAGAGCTAAAATAGAAGGCGAAACGTTAGCTAAAGCCGCTCTTAACATCGACAATGATGAGAAGCTCGACTGCGCTCTTACTATTCTTCGCCAGCCTTTTTATATTCCCGTCGACAATTACGTCTTGGCCTTTTTAGCGTCAATAAATGTTATGAGTTCTAAACGCTATCCGAGTGAAAAGGGGAGTTTGGGTCTTGCTCTTAAAACCGAAATGACTTACATTAAAATCGGCAAACAGGAAATACTCCTTCTTCCGGGCGAAAACTTCCCCGAGACCGTTTACGGCGGATATATGTCCGAAGAAGAGTCGTCGACCGGCAAGTCCCCGTCGATAAATCCCAAACCCTTAATAGAAATCGCCCATAACGACGACCTTCTTGTGTGCGGGTTATCTAACGATATGTCGGGGTATGTAGTGCCGCCTAACGATTTTGTATTGAATCCGACGCAGGCGTATTTAAGCAACGGCTATGACAGATTCGACAGGAAACATTACCACGAAACAAACTCTTTAGGCGTATTGGCGCAAAAGACTATAGCCGACGTGTTTAAACACGTGATCGAAAGAGTAAGAAGCGAAAAATAACATTTGAATATATTTAATATACACGGCGGTGAGTTTTACGGAATACTACGAAAATTTTAAAAAACCTGAAACGGCCGCTCTTATTAGCGTCGACGAAGGGCAGTTCGACGCGGAACACTCCATAGACGAATTAGAAGATCTCGCGTCGACGGCGGGAGCTTTAGTTAAGTTTAAGTTAATCCAAAAACGCAAGAAGCCCGATAACGCGTTTTACCTGGGAGAGGGGAAGCTTTTAGAGCTTAAAGAGTTCTGTTCTCAAAACGAAATCGACCTTATTGTTTCAGACGGCGAGTTGACTCCTTCTCAACAGCGCAATATTGAGGATTTTACCGGCGTGAGAACAATCGACAGGACGGCGCTTATTCTCGATATTTTCGCTAAAAACGCGAAAACAAGCGAAGGGAAACTTCAAGTGGAATTGGCTCAGCTTAAATATTCTCTCCCGCGTTTAGGCGGTCAAGGGACTGTAATGTCAAGATTGGGCGGAGGTATCGGCACGAGAGGTCCTGGGGAAAGCCAGCTTGAAACAGACAGGCGGCATATAAGAAGGCGAATAAACGTCCTTGAACAAAACCTTAAGGTTCTCTCTAAAAGAAGAGAGCTCGCCGAGGAAAGACGCAAAAAGAACAACGTTACGACCGTTGTAATAGTAGGTTACACTAACTCCGGCAAATCCACTCTTTTAAACGCTCTTACAGACGCGGGCGTGTTAGCGGAAGATAAGCTTTTCGCGACGCTCGACCCTACCGCGAGATCCTTAAAACTGCCCGACGGCAGAACGGTCATGCTTATAGATACCGTGGGTTTTATTTCAAGACTTCCGCACGGCCTTGTAGAGTCCTTTAAATCAACGCTTTTAGACGTGTCTTACGCCGACCTTATACTGAATATTTGCGACGCGTCCGACGCGTTTTACGAGGAACATTTAAGCGTCACAAATAAAGTTCTCTCGGATCTGGGCGCTTCCAACAAGCCCGTCCTCACGGTTTACAATAAATGCGATAAAACGCCTAATTTAAGATTTTTTGGCGAGGCGGGTAACGCCGTCAGAATTTCCGCTCTTAAAAAAATCGGAATCGACAATCTTCTTTTAAAAATTTCCTCATTGCTTGAAAGTGAAAACATAAGAGTCAATCTTTTTATTCCTTATTCCGACGCTTCGATAGCCGGAATCGTAAGGCGCGAGTGCGCCGTTTTTAAAGAGGAGTACGCGGACGAGGGCGTTTTGATAGAGGCTTCGGTATCCGCAAGATACCTTGATAACGTTAAAGATTATATTATAAATCCGCGAAGCGAGGATTAAACGATAAATACGCTGATTTAATCATTTTTTGGAGAGCGCCATGGACAAATATTTAATTATCAACGCTGATGATTTCGGCATGTGCCACGCGCAAAACGTCGCGATTATGGATCTTTTAAAGTCCGGCGGCATAACGTCGTCCACCATTATGGCTCCTTGTCCATGGGCTTTGGAGGCGGCGAGATTCGCTAAAGAAAATCCCCGGTTCGCTATAGGCGTTCACCTTACCACCACGAGCGAGTGGAAAAATTACCGCTGGTCGCCCGTAAACGCGGAGAATACCGCCTCTTTGCGCGACGGCGAGGGTTATATGTTCCATGAAAGCGACGAATTTGAAAAAAACGCCGATATAGAAGAAGTAAAAGGCGAAATTTCGGCTCAGATCGACAAACTTATTTCTTTCGGTTTAAATCCCTCTCACCTCGACAACCACATGGGCTCTCTTTACGGAATTGCGACGGGCAAATTTGAGCTTCTTTCCGCGACCATTGAGGTCGCCGCGAAGTACAATCTCCCGTTTAGACTTCCCGGTAAACTTACGGAAGCGCAATTTGGCAACAAAACGCTCGATATAAAAGTACCCAAAGAGATGATTTTAGGACTTTTATCGCGATTTACTTCCGTGTGTGAAAAATATAACGTCGCCATATTGGACTTTTTAAGCCCCGGCGACTGGAACGGTCCTCAAAAAGACAGTTACGAAAACTTTAGAGAGTACATATACGAAATGTACAAAACCTTTGAGCCCGGCGTCACCGAAACGTACATTCACCCCGCCGTCGAGTCGGACGAGTTAAAGGCAATTACCTCAAGCTGGCAAAGAAGGGTTTGGGAATACGAGCTTTTTAAAGACCCCAAAACGAAACAGCACATCGAGTCCTTAGGAATAAAACTTATAAATTATAGAGATCTTAAAGCTATGAGAGGCTCAAAATAA
>CAYUEV010000069.1:0-4816 GCA_964443825.1 uncultured Eubacteriales bacterium | reverse complement strand
AATTTAGCTAAACACGACCTCATAATCGCCCATATTTTCTTTTATGGTTTTTTCCAGACTGTTGGTCATAAAATCTTTCATCTCGTCCGTATTCGCGAATTTAAAGTTCTCTCTCGCCCCTTTCATGTCGCCCGTGACGTAAGACGAATCTTCGAGCCATTTTAACGTGATTTTCATATTCACTTTATCCACGGTGGAGCTTACCCTAAATTTAAGTCCCGTCCAGCCCGTAAAGCCGGCGGCTATCCTTTCGGGCGTAATATCCCCGCTCTCCCAGCCGAAAGTCGTCGTTATATTTTTGTTTTTATCGGAAAACTCAGCGTAAAGCGTCCCCGAAAACTCGTCGTCAAACGTCCCGGACTCATAATTTATCGGGGAAGCGTCCCGCGATTGATCCTCGGCGCCTTTTTCGGATTTTCCGCAAGAGCAAAACGTCAAAACAACAAGTAAAATTATTAACGGTATAAATTTTTTCATATTAAACTAATCCTTCTTTCTTTAGGCGTTTTCATCTTTTTGTCTTTTTCTTTTAAGCCCGCGCATATTTTACGCGTCGTTTCGTCGTAATGAAAGTCTAAAAACTCTTTAAATTTATTCTCCGGCCAAACTCCCTCGCTTCTCTTATTCATTCTCGCGGCGGTCGGACGCCGGCAAAGGCGCGTCGAACGTAAAACGCCGCAAACGCCCTCGGCAAATCGTCTTATTTCGCGTAAATTTTAATCGCGCTAAAAGGCGCTTCGCCGCGACGGAACTTTAATTTATTTACCCCGCTTTACCCCGCCGGGTCGGTTTTGCAGATGAACATACAGCTTGTTTTCATGTACTCGGGAGCGGACGTGTAAATATTGTACGGGAACTGCATCCACTCGTCCATCCTTAAAACAAGCTCTTTAGCTCCTCCCGTAAGCTGCGAAACGTCTAAACTCCCCGCGCCTTCGCTCCCTTTAATTAAGGTATCGAGGATTCCCGCAAACTCGCTCATGCTGTCGGAATTCATAAATTCCGTAAGCATATCTATAACCTCTTTGTTTTCGTTAAGGTATTTCACAAGTCCGTCGAGCGCTTCTAAGGTTTCGGGCAGATTTTCTAACGATTTGGCGACTTCCGGGTCTTTTAAAGCCTCCGAAAGACCTTCCAAAATAGGCATAATTTCGTTAACGCCCTCGCCTAATTCTTTTAAAGAGCTGATAACGTTGCTTAGAGCGGGAACGTTTGAAAGAAGCTCGATTAACGACTGCATTTCTTCCGGATCCAACGAATTCAGAAACGACGACAATTTTTCAATGTTAGCGGGCGTCAAGTACTCGGACATTACGTTTAGGAGCTTTTCGTTCTCTTCATAGAGCGAAACGGCCTTTTGCATAACGCTCATCATTTCGTTTAAGCTAGTACCGTCCGTCAGGAATTTTTGAAGCGTCTGATTGGGATCGATATTATTTAAAATATCGCCTATATCGTCTATTTCGTTAAATACGTTTTTAACGTCCTCAAGCGTCTTGGGAAGCCCTAAATCAAGGCTGATTGACGACAGCGGAACAATTACGTAGTATGTGTCGCCTAAAGAAAAGTTATTCACTTTGGCCGTCACCGTAAACGTCTCGGGGAATGAAAAATCCTCAAATCCCGATATGTTGAGATTGCTGAGATTTAAGCTCTCGTTAAGACCGGGCGCCCCCACCATCGCGACCACCTCATAGCTGCCCCCGCCTATGGAAAGCCCGTTTTCGACGTTTATCTCCGAAAACTTCTCGTAATTTAAGACCATCCCGCCTATAACGAGAAGAGGGGTGTAAATTCTCGATTTTTGACCGTTTATATCGACTTCTTTCGATATATTGTTTTTCATCGCGACTTCCATTTTAAAGTCGCCGCTTTGACCTAAAATATCCTTAGGGTCGGATTCTTTTCCGTTCAAGTAGTATTTTATGCTAATGTCGACGGGAAGTCCTTTATCGCTCTCGCCTTCATAGTAAACGTCGGACGTGCTCATTTGCCACGTCACGTCCCCGCCGTTTCCGACGCTTGAGGCCTGCCCTTTAGTGACGCTGAAATCTTTAAGAGTCGTCGCGTCTTTAACATACACTCCTGCTTTGTCTGCGTGAAGCCAGTCAGACACCGTGATTTTTTGCGGTTTCCCCAAGTTGGTGAGATTCACATATACGGTTTCGCTTTTTTTGACGTTCTCCGTCGTCTCTGAAAAGTTGAGATTTTGCGGGGTTTCGTTATCTAAAGTGGACGGCTCGTCGCTTACGTTAGACCCTCCGCAGGACGACAAAAAAAGTATCGAAAGAACAAGTATTACGGCCGTGACTTTCTTTATAGCGCTGTATTTCATACAAATAATCTCCCTTTTATTTTTTCTCTTCCTTTTTATCATCTTCCGCACTTTTTGTATCTTTTAAAATATCGCCTTTAGATTTCTTTTCGCTTTCATTTACGATTCTCTCAATCTCGTCCCAGAATTCTTTGTCGGATTTAAAAATCTCGGATTCGGGAGCGGGCGGCGGGGCGGGTTTTGCCTTAGACGTCTTTCCGCCCGGTATCGCGGCGATTTTGGGAATTTTATCTTTCGGATCTTCGGGCTGTTTAACGGCGGCCGTCATCTCAAGAGTTTTTCCCGTTTTCTTTTCCACTTTTTTGTTGTATTTACGGACTTCTTCGAGTATCGGCGGAGTAAACTCGATCGGGCGTTTAACCACTCTCCATCTGTAAGTCGTTTTGTTTATAAACCCTTCGCAAACTACGAGTATAGGCGTTAAGAAGAGCATTATTACAAGGGCGCTTACAATAGATCCTCTCGCTAGCATAGCGCAAATCGAGCTTACAATATCTATGTCGCATATTACGTATACGCCGAAAGTCGCCACGAAAAACACGACGGCGCTTTGAAAAACGGATTTTAAGGCGGAATCGGCGGCCGTTTGCATCGCCTCTTTCTTGTTAAGCCCTTTTCGAATTTCCTCTCTAAACCTCGTCGTTAAGAGAATCGCGTAATCGACCGTGGCGCCCAACTGAACGCAGCTTATAATGGTGGGGGTAATAAAGCATATCTCTTCGCCCATTAAGTACGAAATCGAAATATTTATCCAAATCGCCAACTCGATAGACAGGATAAGTATAAACGGAATCGAAATCGACTTGAATATGATAGCTATAAGCAAGAATATCGCCGCGATAGATATAATATTCGTTACAATAAAGTCCCTGTCGGTAACTTCTATAAGGTCCTTATACATAGGAGCTTCGCCCGTGAGTTTCGCTTCAGGGTCGTAAGATTTAATCAGCCCATTGATCGAGTCGACCTGCCGGTTGCTTTCGTCAGTCGCCGGGGAATACTTTGAGTTTATCATTACCATTTGCTTTCCGGCGGCTATAAACATCGACTTAATTGAATCAGGTATAATGTTTTCCGAAAAAGCCGTCCCGACTATCGAGTTAAATCCCAGGACGCTTGAAACGCCCTCGACTTCTTTTAAGTCTTTAATGAGCGTAAGTTTTTTTTCGTCCGGCATAGAGTCGTCGATAATGGCGAAATACGAACTCGCCATATTAAAGTCCTCTTTAAGAGTGTTTAGAGCGGCTATGGAATCTATATCCGAAGGCACGGCTTCCATCATATTATAGTATTTTTTTACGTTTTGCTGCCCTAAAAACGACGGGACGAGCAACAGCACAAAAATAATCGAAAACACGGGGCGGAGTTTAATAGTGCATTTGTTTATAAGTCTGAAAGAAGGCGTTAAGCTCTTATGGCGCGTCTTATAAATCAGCTTTTCGGAAACTAAAATCATCGCCGGAAGAACGATAACGACCGTGAGAATACCGAAAAGCACGCCCTTGGCCATTACAAGACCTATATCTCTTCCCAATGTAAAGCTCATAAAGCAAAGGGCGAGGAAGCCGAAAATCGTCGTTAAAGACGACCCCGCGAGGCTCGTAAACGTGCTCGTCACAGCTTTGGACATCGCGTCCTCACGCGTCCTGTACTTAGGTTTTTCCTCCTGGTACCTGTCCATAAGAAAAACGGAGTAGTCCATTGTGACGCCCAATTGCAGTATCGCCGCTATCGCCTGTGTTATAAACGAAATCTGCCCGAACATAAAATTCGTGCCCATGTTGTAAAGTACGGCCATCCCCAAAGTGATTAAAAGGATAATCGGAAGGGCGAACGAATTCATGGTAAGCCCTAACGCGATAAGCGCTAAAACTATAGCCACAAGTATAAATTTGGGCGCCTCGGTGTTGGTAAGCTGACTTATGTCGTAAGTCAAAGCCGCCGTGCCGCTCATAAGACACTGCTTATTCATAACTCTTTTAATCTGAGATATAGCCTTAAGAGTGTCGTTAGACCCTCCCGGGGTCGTAAACTGCACTATCATCAAAGAGCTGTCGCCGTCGTTGTCAAAAAGCATCGAGGACACGGCTTTAGGGAGCATCGAGAGCGGTATCGGCGAATCAACAACGGCGCCTAACCAAAGGACGCTTTTTACGTTTTCGACTCCTGAAATATCGTTTTCGAGCTTTTCCATATCGTTCCAGCTTAAGCCGCGCATGACTATAATCGACATAGACGCTTCGTGAAAGTCTTTGTCCAGCGAGTTAATGCCCTTTACGGAATCGAGTTCATCAGGCAGATAAGACAAAATATCGTAATTGATAGGCGTTAGTATAAACCCCAAAAGCGAGGGTACCAAAAGAAGAACCGCGACCAAAATAACGGTTTTAGGGTGATGCGTAATATAATTAGCAAGACGGTTTATCAAAAGTCGTCGCCTCTTTTCCTAATAAGCTTTCTTAAAAGCCTCAACCTTCCCCG
>CAYUEV010000068.1:0-5011 GCA_964443825.1 uncultured Eubacteriales bacterium | reverse complement strand
TACCTTTCTTCCAAAGAGGTCAAGCGCACGCTGCGGGAAAAGATTTACAGAAAACTGCTTCGTCTCGGCGCGTCCTACAACGAACAGGTAAAAACCTCGGAGGTGGTGCAGGTCTCGGTGGAGGGCGTCGATCAGTTGGAGACATACTTCGGCTCCTACCTGCCCCAGTTCTTCTATGCGATGCTGGCGCCGCTGACGCTGTTTGTCTATCTGTGCTTTGTAAACGTTCCGGCGGCGGTCGCGCTGCTTGTTTGCGTACCGCTGATTCCCATTTCCATTGCCGCGGTACAGACATGGGCGAAAAAACTGCTCTCAAAGTATTGGGGACAGTACACGGCGCTCGGCGACGCCTTTCTGGAAAACCTACAGGGTTTGACCACGCTCAAAATCTATCAGACGGACGAGTTTAAGAATAAAGAGATGAATGAAGAAGCCGAAAAGTTCCGCAAGATCACGATGAAAGTACTGACCATGCAGTTAAACTCTATCACGATTATGGATCTGGTGGCCTACGGCGGTGCGGCGGCGGGCGTCATTCTTGCCGCGACCCAGTACGCCGGCGGTCATGTCTCCATGGCGGGCGCGTTGCTGATCATACTGCTTGCGGCGGACTTTTTCCTCCCCATGCGGCAGTTAGGCTCGTATTTTCATGTGGCGATGAACGGCATGTCGGCGAGCGACAAAATTTTTGCTTTGCTTGATCTGCCGGAGCCGGAACAGAAAACCGAAACCGTCCCGGAAGACTGTTCCATTGTTTGCGAAGGGTTACGATTTTCCTACAATGAGGAGCGGGAAATTCTGCACGGCGTTGAAATGAAATTCCCGAAAGGCGGGTTTACCGCCATCGTGGGCGAAAGCGGCTGCGGAAAATCCACAGTGGCGGGGATCCTGACGGGTCGGTACAAAGGCTACTCCGGCTCGGTGACCGTCGGCGGGAAGGAACTCTCCGACCTGTCTGAGGAAAGTCTCGCAAGAAACATTACCTACATCGATCATCAAAGCTATCTGTTCAAGGGCACGGTGCGGGACAATCTGTTAATGGGTAATCCAAGCGCAAGCGATAAAGCGCTCTGGGCTGTGCTTGAAAAGACAAATCTCGCGGATTTTCTGAAAAGTGAAAGAGGACTTGATACGGTTCTTACCGAGCGGGGCGGCAACCTGTCCGGCGGTCAGCGCCAGAGACTCGCGCTGGCGCGGGCGCTTCTGCACGACAGCCCGGTCTATATTTTCGACGAGGCGACCAGCAACATCGACGTCGAGAGCGAAAACGACGTCATGCGCGAGATTCACGCGCTGGCTGAAACAAAAACGGTCATCCTGATCTCCCACCGTCTTGCGAATGTAAAGGACGCGGACAATATATACGTGTTGGATGAAGGTCGTGTGAAGGAATCGGGCGGGCATGAGCAACTGTTGCAAAAGGACGGACAATACGCGACGCTGTGGAACGCTCAGCAAGCGCTTGAAAATTATGGAAAGGACGGTGCGGCAAAATGAAAAAACGAAACGGTCTTGTTGTGATGGCGCGACTGATCGGTCTTGTAAAACCGCTTATCGGCTTTATGATTCTCGCGATATGTATGGGACTGATCGGAAACCTTTTCGCATCCTTTATTACGATTTCGGGCGGATATGCCGTCCTAAATCTCTTAGGGTATGACACGCCGCTTTCCCTCGGCTGGATTTTCGCCGCTGTCTGCGTGATGGCGGTATTGCGCGCCGTTTTACGTTACGCGGAGCAGTGGTGCAACCATTACATCGCCTTCAAACTGCTTGCCATTATCCGGGATAAAGTATTCCGCGCTCTGCGGAAACTCTGCCCGGCCAAGTTGGAGGGGCGCGACCGTGGCGATCTCATCTCGGTTATCACCTCGGATATCGAACTGCTGGAAGTGTTTTACGCCCATACGATTTCCCCCATCGCGATAGCGACGTTGTTTACTATTGTCATGTGTCTGTTTATCGGCTCGTATCATTGGATTTTAGGCGTTTTAGTCCTTCTCTCCTATGCGGTCGTGGGAATTGTGATTCCGCTGATCGTTTCGGGGGTCAGCGGCGACGCGGGAGAAAAATTCCGAAACGGCTCCGGCGCTCTGTCCGGCTTTGTGTTAGACGGATTGCGCGGACTGTCCGAAACGCTGCAATACGGCGGAGGTCAAAAACGGCTGCGGGAAATGAACGCCCGTACCGACGCGCTGTCAAAAGACGAATGGCGGATGAAACGGAACGCCGGACTGAATTCGGCGGCGACTAATACCGTGATCCTGTTTTTTGACGTCGTCATGCTCTTTGTTTCCGCGGGACTGTATCAAAACGGACAGGTAGGTTTTGACGGGGTTCTGATCCCCACCATCGCGCTGTTTTCCTCTTTCGGACCGAGCGTTGCGCTGGCGGCGCTGGGCAGCGCCCTGCAAAACACATTCGCCGCCGGAAATCGGGCGCTGGATATTTTAGACGATAGCCCCGCGGTGGAGGAAGTGACAGGCAAACCGGAAATCGCTTTTTCAGGAGCCGACACGGAGCACGTCACCTTTGCGTATGAAAACGAGCCCGTTCTTTCCGATGTATCCGTCGCCATTCCTCAAGGTCAGATTATCGGGATCGTCGGGAAAAGCGGAAGTGGAAAATCCACCCTCTTAAAATTGTTTATGCGTTTCTGGGAGACGGAAAAAGGAGCGGTTGAGCTGTCCCGAGTTAATGTGTCGAATATAAACACGGCGAACCTTCGGGAAATGGAGAGCTATGTGACGCAGGAAACACACCTGTTCCACGACAGTATCCGAAATAACCTGCGCATTGCTAAGATAGATGCGACAGACGAGGAAATTGAAGCCGCTTGTAAGAAAGCGTCCGTTCACGACTTTATCATGACGCTCCCGCAAGGCTACGACGCCCCTGTGGGAGAGTTCGGCGATACGCTCTCCGGCGGCGAACGGCAGCGGATCGGGCTTGCGCGGGCATTCCTGCATAACGCGCCGTTTATGCTGCTGGACGAGCCGACCAGCAATCTGGACAGTCTGAACGAAGCGGTCATCCTCAAATCCCTGAAAGAGGAGCGGGAAAACAAGACGGTAGCGCTGGTATCTCACAGACAATCTACCATGCGAATCGCCGATAAGGTTTATTCGGTGGAAAACGGACGGCTGAGCTGATGAAAGACGTTGAAACAAAGCGAGAACGGGAAAAGGCGATGGTCTCGCAAATGATCGCCCTCTACTGCCGGGGCAATCATGGCACAAAGAAAGGACGTCTTTGCTCGGAGTGCGCGGCGCTGAATGAATACGCGAGAAACCGCAGCGACAAATGTCCGTTTATGGAAACGAAAACCTTTTGTTCAAACTGCAAAGTTCATTGCTACAAACCGGAAATGCGGGAGAAGATTCAGGCTGTCATGCGATATTCCGGTCCTCGAATGATTTTTCATTACCCGGTTACCGCCATGCGCCATATTTTTGAATCCAGAAAAGAAAAGAAGCGATTGGAGAAACAAATATGAAATTGAAACGACTCCTGCTTTTGATTGTGGGTTTTATCTGTCTCGGACTCGGATGCGTCGGCATTTGGATACCGATCCTGCCTACGGTGCCGTTTTTCCTTGCGACGGTCCTTTGCTTCGGCGCTTCCTCGGAGAAGTTACATAGCTGGTTCGTCTCAACGGGACTTTACAAAAAACATCTGCAATCGTATGTGGAGAAAAAGGGAATGCTGCCAAAAACAAAGGTAGGCATAATCGCCATGGTGACACTGCTTATGGGCGTGGGTTTCTTTCTCATGGCGCGCAAGGGAATTTGGGTTCCCTGCATTATTCTTGCCGTCGTGTGGGTGTGTCACCTCTTGTACTTTATTTTTGGCGTAAAAACCTTGAAAAAAGGAGATAATGAATAATATTCCATTGCCATCCTTTTCCCGGCGCCGTCGATCCTTATTGCGACGCGGCTTCTTACGTCTGCGAGGATTTTCCCGCTCATGGGCGGGAAAATGACCAAAATATGAGGCGACAGTCGCTTCCGGCTGATTTCCTCCCGGAAAAGCAGATTGCCGGATTCCGATATGACAATTGAATATAAAATAAAAAACAAACTAAGCGCTTTGAAGCTGCTTGAAACGTTGACTACCTTAATGCCGCTTGATTTTTATAGACGATTTCTTTCCATAAGAGAAAAGTCTATATTTTGCGGCGTTGGTCAACGGTCAAGCGGCTTTTATTATTGTATCCGCCCATCGATTCCGTGAAAAGAGGACTGCAATATTTGAAGAAAAATGTCTTGTCTATAACCAAAGCTGCGCAAAAGAAAAAGGTAGCTATTCCATCAATGAGATTTGCCAAATACTCGCGCCGGGACACAGCCGTAAATCGATACGCTCAAAAGCTTTTGAAAGCGTCCGCGTCGGCAATCGAATTCATATTATGAGGTCAAGCTTTTGGCGATTGCCTAGAAAATAATCGGCGGGAAGCGCCAAAATGACTTCTATCGTAAAAAAGGAAAACAAATACTCCGTCGTCCACGCTTACGCGGACGAGCGCGGAAAAGCTTTTTAAGACAACCGACTTTGTGACGACGATATTCTTTGTTTAGCGTTAAACTTGGCATACGCCCGTTCTTTGTTCTGTTTAGAGACAACGTAATAGAGCCCGCCTATTTTAACCGCCGGCGGTTATCTATTCTAATAGAATAAAAAATACGGACGTTTGACAAAACAGAGGCCCGCCCGTTTTTAATCCCGAATTTTTGGATTGTCCGTTCTGCCTAAAATATAATCGGTTGAAACGTCGTAATAGTCGGCGAGAGACAACAAGAACTCAAGCGGGATGTTCTGGTATCCGCGCTCATATCTTGAGTAAATCGTCTGCTTTGTGCCGAGGACGCAGGCTATATCGCTCTGCGTGAGGTCATGATCCTCGCGAAGATCCCGAAGCCTCGGCAAATACATAAAAACCACCTCAATAGTACCTATTTGTACTATTGACAATATCATAATAATATGTTAGAATGACAATTACAGTACTGAT
>CAYUEV010000067.1:0-5756 GCA_964443825.1 uncultured Eubacteriales bacterium | reverse complement strand
CCGTTTTAAATAGATAAAATTAAGTTTTCCGTTTTTGTCGTATTTAGCGGAAGTATCGTCGAGCTCTATTCCGTTTCTTCTAAGGTAATCGGCGGCTCTTTCGACGTTGTTCGCCTGAATCGCTATATGCCCGTTTTCGCCCGCGCCGTCGTTTTTCATAATTTCAATACCGCTGGTTAAAAAATAGCTTACGGGGTTTTCGTCTTTGGGAAACCCAAAAGCGTCCGCGAATAAATCGGCTAAAACCGCGGCTTTTTCGCCGTTTTCACAGTTTATCGCGACGTGACCCATTTTAAATCCGAGCGACGTCTTTACGGCCTCTCTCGTAAGATTTTCTATTTCGTCAAACTTCCCGGCGTTAATAAGAGCGTCTTTTACCATCCAGCTCCCGCCGCACGCCAAAACCTTATCGCAACTTAAATAGCTGTTTAAGTTCTTTTCGTTAATTCCTCCCGTGGGCATAAATTTCAAACCCACATAAGGCGCGGAAAGGGCTTTTATCATATTTACTCCGCCCAGGTTCTCGGCGGGGAAAAATTTTACAACGTCCAGCCCTAAATCGAGAGCCGCCTCTATGTCGGAGGACGTGGGGCATCCGGGGGCGATGGGGATATTTTTATCGACGCAGTACTTGACTACTTTAGGGTTAAATCCCGGCGTCACTATAAATTTAGCCCCGGCGCTTACGGCTTTATCCACTTGTTCCGTAGTGAGAACGGTCCCCGCGCCGATTAGCATTTCGGGGTATTCTTTGGTGATAAGAGATATGGCCGCCTGAGCTTCGGCGGTTCTAAAAGTGATTTCCGCCAAAGGAAGACCGCCTCTGATAAGGGCGTTCGCTAAAGGGAGGGCGTTTTTGGCGTCGTCAAGCTTTACGACGGGAACAATACCTATTTTTTCAATTCTTTTTAATACATCATTCATAATAATCACGCTTTAAACATCAAATATTGGATTTTAGAACGGTAAAGGCGGATAGGGATTATGATAATCCGCTTTACGCAAAGTAAAAACGTTTATCTCGGGTAAGTTTTCGACAAAGCTTCCCAAAGTCCGTTTATATACGCCGCGCCTAAGGCTCTGTCGTAAAGACCGTAGCCCGGTCTCCCCGTTTCGCCCCAGATCATCCTGCCGTGGTCGGGACGCGCGTAGCCGTCAAAGCCGTTTAAATAAAGAGCTTTCATTATGGCGAACATATCCAAACTTCCGGCGGACGAGAGATGCGCTCTTTCCTCAAAGCCGTTTTCGAGCAAAGCTATGTTTCTCATATGGACAAAATGTATTCTGCCCATTTTAGAGTACTTGTCCGCCATATGGACGACGTCGTTTTCGGGAGAGCAGCCTAAAGAGCCGGTGCAAAGAGTAACGCCGTTGTGGCTGTCGTCAACAAGACTTAAAAATCTGTCGATATTTTTTTCGTTTGTGATGATTCTCGGAAGACCGAAAATGCTCCAGCACGGGTCGTCCTCGTGAATCGCCATGTTTACGTCGTATTGGGCGGCCGCAGGAATGATCCCCTTTAAAAAATACTCTAAATTATCCCATAAATCCTCTTCCGTCATGGAGTTGTATTCCGCTACTACGGACGCCAGCTCCTCTCTCGTGTAACTAGCGTCCCAGCCGGGAAGAGTAAGGTCGGAGTCGCTGTTAAGAGGATTTACTTTGTCGATCTGCTCTTTATAGTATACGAGGCTTGTCGAACCGTCGGGATTTTTGTGGTTAAGGTCGGTTCTCGTCCAGTCGAACACGGGCATAAAATTATAGCATATGCACTTTACTCCCGCCTCGCCCAAACGCCTTATATTTTCGCGGTAATTTTCTATATAGCGATCCCTTGTGGGTTTTCCCAGCTTAATGTCCTCGTGGACGGGAACGCTTTCAATGACCTCGAATTTAAGACCTTTGTTTTCAACTTCGTCCTTAAGCTCTTTTATGCTTTCACGGCTCCACACTTCTCCGGGCGGGACGTCGTAAACCGCCGTCACTATGGAGTACATTCCCGGTATTTGTCTTATGTTGTCAAGCGTCGTCTTATCGTCTTTTCCGAACCAGCGAAACGATAATTTCATTAGCATTCTCCTTTTTTGGCAAAGCTTCAAAAGCGTTTTATTTTAAAACCGCCGTGAAGAGCGCCCAGCCGTTTTCTTCTTTTTTATCGATTATTTTGAATCCGTTTTCAAAAAGAGCGGTTTCAACCTCGTTCTGCCTTTCGTCTATTATGCCGGACGTTATAAACACCCCGTTTTCGCTCATAAAATCGCCGACGTCCTCCGAAAGCCTGATAATCGCGTCCGCTACGATATTGGCTAAAATCACGTCGTATTTCCCGGAAACTTTATCGGTAAGATTTCCTAAGACGACTTTAAACTTACTTTCGTCAAAGCCGTTTCTAAGGGCGTTCTCCTTGGCCGTTTTTACGGCTAATTTATCAATATCGACCCCTAAAGCGCTCTTTGCCCCTAAAAGAAGCGACGCTATGGAGAGTATTCCGCTGCCCGAGCCTATGTCGAGTACTTTTGAGTTTTCGTTTATATATTTTTCGAGAGCCGTAAGACAGAGTTTCGTGGTTTCATGCGTCCCGGAGCCGAAAGCGAGACCCGGTTCTATATTGAGAACCGCCCTGCCGCAAGCGTCGTCTATTTCTTCCCACGCGGGTTTTATTAGGAGCTTTTCGCCTATCTTAAAAGGCTTAAAATATTTTTTCCAGTTATTCTCCCAGTCCTCGTTTTTAATGAGAGAAGAATCCGTTTCATAGGGTATGTTTTCGCTTGTAAGGCGCTCCTCTATAAAGGACAGAGCCTCCAGAGGATTTTCCTCCGGGGAGATATAAATATGTATAACGGCTTTTTTTCTGTCTTTTTTTAAAAGTTCCCCGTCGATAAGATCTATATGGGCTATCTCTTTTACGTTCTCTTCCATATCGGAGTAATCTTCAACGTATATCCCGTAAGGAGTCGCCATCGACACGATAGCCGCCGCCGTTTCGGAGTATTCTAAGGGAACGGTTACTTTAATTTCCGTCCAGTCCATTTTAATATTTATTGTGTACGTATTCGGCGAAACAGAGAACGTCCTTAAAGTCGATCGTCTCGCCGTCGTCGAGGACGGCTTTCCCGCTCATTCTGCCGAACACTTGATGTTGATCGGTAATCAGTATTTTAGCGTCTATTTTACCGACCCTGTCGTATATCGGGATAAAATCAGCCGTAAATCTCCCGTCTGACGACGTAAAAGTCCAGGGTTTCTCGTAATCTCTGTTCCCGTCGCCGTCGACTGGGATATTAAACGACACGTCGTCGATTTTATGACCTACGCCGTCGTAAAAAATTATATTCTCGGTCGCGGCTGAAGTATCGCCGAATCCGTATCCTAAATTAAACCCGAAAGGCTTTCCGTTTATATCGGCGTTGCCCGAACTCCAGTACCACACGTTGTCGTAAGTCCAGACACCTCTGCCCCAGTCGAGCGTCGCGAAATCCTTATCGGGGTTAAATTTATATTCTTTTCCGTTAAAAAACGCCGAACCGGACGCTCTCATGCAGTTTATTTTTCTGTTATAGTAAAAAGCCGTTTCTTTTTCTTTCCATGGCGTGGCTATGACGAGAGTATCCATATCGGGTTCTTCTAATTTTATGTCACAGGAAAAAGGCTTTCCGTTAAGGAAATTTTCAAATTCGCACGCTATGGCCCTTTTGCCGTCCGTTTTATAGTAGTCGAGTTTAAGCCGCTTGTTGTGAAAACTCACGTTGCCTTTATCGGAAGCGCGCGGCATTTTTAATTTGCCCATGGGGAAAGGCGTTAAAATGGTGTTGGTACGCTCCCAGGGCGAGCCGTCTTTAGTGAAATCAAGAAGGCTAACCGACTGAAGCCCTATATAACCGTCGTCGGATATTGTGAACGCAACGGCGAAATTTTCGCCCGTTACAAGATAGTAGTCCCATTCTTTGATTCTAAAAGCGGGAGCTTTTATCTTGGAGCGATCGTAAATCTGATAAGGCTTTCTTGACCATCCGGGTTCTCTTAATCTGCCTTTGTCGTCGAGCAGGGGCTGAACGTTTGACGTCTCATGATTTCTGTCGGACATAATAACCTCTCCTTAAAATATTTTGGAAACGCCGCTATAAGTTGACTTTCGTATCCGGCGCTTTTCTGCCGTGATTATAAAATTTTCTGTCGTTTAACGACCATTGACGCTGGCTGAACTCGCCCGGGGCTACGTCGAGAAGACAATTTTCAATTTCATATATATCCGCGTCGAGAGAGTCGAGCGACGACAAAACGGCCGCCTCGAGAAAAAGAGGTCTTACCGCCGCCCCGAACTCGGGCTCTCCGTGGTGAGATATAAGCATATGCTCGATTAGCATGGTGGTTTCTTCGTCGATGTTGTTTTCGCGGGCTATTCTGTCTATCGTCATTGCGCCCATAACAAGATGGCCTATTAAAGTGCCCTTAGGGGTGTAGCCTTCCGCTAGCCCCGCCTCGGATATTTTAAACTCGTCCACCTTGCACACGTCGTGAAGTATCGCTCCGGCTATTAAAAGATCTCTGTCGATAGACGCGTAAATGGACGACACGCACTCGCACATTTTTACTATAGTGAGAGTGTGCATTAAAAGCCCGCCCCTTATGGCGTGATGAAGCTTAAACGCCGCCGGCCATTCCGTCATTTTATCGCCGTATTCGTCTAAAACGGCGGTTACGAGTTTTTTAAGCTCTTCGTTTTGGAACGAGTCCACTTTTTCTCTTATCAGGGACGCCATATATTCGCCCGTGTAATCGGCGGACGGCACAAGCTCTTCCATATCCACGTTGTCGCTGTCCCATATCCGCCTCATTCTGTCGACTTTAAGCTGGCTAGAACCGTTATAAGAGCCTAAAGAGCCGCGCACTTTAATTACGCTCCCGACGTCCGGCAAAAAAGCCCCTTCGCGGTAGTCCCAGGATTTCGCGTTCACTTCGCCCGTTTTGTCGGCGAGTTTCATATCAAGGTACATAGAGCCGTTTTTAGCCGTCTTTTTATCGCAGCTTTTGACGATTAAAAAGCCCTCTACGGTACCGTTAGCGTCAATTTCTTTAAGATTCATAAGCGTCCGCCTTTTCTTTTTTCTTTCTGAAAACGATAAGTTTGCTCATAATGTAGTTAAAAATAACGACAAGTACGGAGCAGGCGATCTTGGCGATCCATTTGCCGGCGTTTTCCGATTTGAAAATACCGGCGCTGTTTATAAGGTTTCTTAAAAGCATAAACCCAAGCGACTCGAAAAGCACAAACGAAAGTATCCTCGCCGCGAAAAACGACAAAAGCTCTCTTATTACGACCGAGGGTTTTACGCTTTTGCTTTCAAACACCCATAATTTATTTGTGACATACGCGAAAACGACCGCTATAACCCACGCTATGACGGTTGAAATATCCTCGTAAGTCACGTTAAAAACATGACTAAAAACAGTGAAGCTAAAAAGACTTTCAGAGCCTAAGATTTTATCAAAGACAAAGAAAGAGAGAAAATTCACGACCGTCGTCATAACGCCGAAAAATAAATATGAAAGCATTTCATAGCTTAAAATTTTGCCGAAAAACGGAATTGAAACGAGTTTTTTCATAAAACCCAAGCTAAAAATTTTGTCGTAAAGTTTTTTCACAATATCGCTCCTAAATCCTCCAAACATACGCTCAGATTACTATACCATATCGGAAGAATTTAGTCAAGCGCGGATAATTCTATTGACACGCGATTTTTCTATGTTAGAATATA
>CAYUEV010000066.1:0-6042 GCA_964443825.1 uncultured Eubacteriales bacterium | reverse complement strand
AACGCGTCCCGCGCATACGGTTCGTCGTCTCGCCGAAAAAGCGCAAACAATGTTGGCCGGAGGGGCGGTCGGTTTAACGAAAAACGGAACGGGAGGCGGACATGTGAGACCGCGAGAAAAGCCAGGATCAGCTGACTGTATTTTAGGCTGAACGGTTATCAAAACTAACAAAATACAACGTATTTTAAACGAAAACAAGGAGGAATTTTTACAATGACCACAACGAAACGACGCATTTTTCGCCATATATTGTCCCTGTTGCTGGCGATCATAATGAGCCTTGGCATGATGAGCGTTACGGCGTTTGCGGAAGAGACGCCGCCTGAGGCGAAAAAAATGACAGGGGAATACGCGGTTTCGATCAAATCGCTTGTTAGCGCGGCTCCTTTGCCGGCAGTTCAAACAGCCTTTGCAAAAGCTTTTGGAAATAGCGTTAAAGTCACCATAAGTGAAGACGAAACAAAGACGGCGCTCATTAAAAATCATCACATGGTCATTGAAAATATGATGGGACAAGATTACGATGCGAATGTCGCGTCAATCATCGACGCGGATGCGTCCACAGACGAAATAGAAGCTGCGACTGTCCTTTCCACAAAGCAGGAAGTCTTTACCAACGGTCTTGGTTCTACGGAGCAAAAGGAAATAACTGTTCCCGACGAATTTACGATACCGTTAAACCTCAATGAAAAAAATGAACAAAAACTTTCAATCACGGTTGATTTTATGGATGTTTTTCTTGGACAAGGAAAACCGTATCCTACGACAGTCACCCTTACGTTGGATATGGAGAACGCCGCGCCGATCATCGATGTGACGGAACTCGAAGCCCTTATAGGAGAGTGCGAAACGCTTTCGTCTGAAAATTATACCGAAGAAAGTTTTGCGACTCTGACCGCCGCGATTGAAAAGGCAAAAAGCGTCGCGGCGGATCCCGGTACGTTAGAAAACCTTAACGCTATGATTGCCGAGCTTGAAAATGCCAAAAAAAATCTTCAATACAAAGGCGCAGATTACAGCGCTGTCAATGCGGCTGTCGGTAAAATTCCGTCTGATGGTTCTATTTATACCGACGAATCCTGAGCCGACGTTGAAAAGGCAAAGACCGCCGTTGTAAACGGCCTTGATATTACACAGCAGGAAACGGTCAATGCTTACGCGGAAGCGATTGAAGACGCAATTGCCGCTCTGGAGCTAAAGGACGCTGACTACTCGCTGGTAGACCAGGCCATTGCTTCTGTTCCCGATGATCTGTCAAAATATACCGACGAATCGGTTAAATTGGTAAATGACGCAATCGCGTCAGTCGAACGGAGACTCAAAGCAGATAAACAGGCTGAGGTAAACGCTATGGCGTCAGCTGTTAAAGAAGCGGCCGCCGCTTTGTGTGAGAAAGAATCAGATGCTCCTGATGAAAAAATTGATATTTCTAATTTGAAAGACGGTATTTATGAGCTTCCCATCGCCCTTTGGAACGCAACGCAGGACAAGGCTTCTATGGCGGCGTCCTCTTTTAGCGGCGCTGCAAGAGTCGTAGTTAAGAATGGACGACTAACCGTATATGTTTATACAAAGCCTATGACTTTCGGTTCGATTACTGCAAGCTTGCAGGAAATGAAAGTCGAGCAATCCAATGGAACCTGGGTCGACGCGGCGGTTGAAACGAAAAGCAGCGATGGAAATCCCACCTGTTTTTCCTTTTCTCTTGATAAACTCATTCGGTATGTAAATGTTAAGGTGAACCCGCATGTTGAGATGATGGGAAATCAAGACCTTGACGCAAGACTAAAATTTGATCTTTCTTCAATTAAAATTATTTCCGAAAATGCGAGCGAAAAACCGCTTAATTCTCCGACCGACAGCGATAACCTCAGCATCCCTCAAACTGGCAGTGATAACCACAGCATCCCTCAAACCAGCGATGAATCCGACATTGCGCTCTGGCTTTTCCTAATGATCGCCTCCGCGGGAATTTTTGTCGCATGGGGCTTTCAGCAAAAACGTAAAGGCATTTTCAACCGATAATGTCTGAGGGTGATCCCCCCCCCCGTTATTATAATTTATGCGATAAGCGGCGGCTTCTACAGTTATCACGAAGAAGAAGCCGCCGCTGTATTAAGACCGCGAAAATTCGAGGTGAAATTTGTGAGATTTATAAAATCTAAGGAGAGACTTTGGTCTTGTTTGGTTGTGATTTTTTTGCTGACAACTGCTTTTTCTGTATCTGCATACCCACTGAAAGACGGGGCATATACCGTCGGCAGACAAACCTCCTACGCAAATCCCGAAACAGGCAATACAGTAGATGGAGGCACGAATATTGCTCTTGGAGACAGTATGTGTGCAAATATTGTAGAAGATCATCTGCTGGTCGAACAGATAAACGGAAAAGCATATGTAACCATAGGGCTTGGTTTAATGTCGAATATCGAGAATGTTAGAATCCAAGTTCAGGATCAGAGCGGCGGCTATCATGATGCGGAAATCACGATGACCGGAAGTTGTGAGAGGAATGGCGATAAGTGCAATCATTACCGCTTTGAAGTTTATTCCGCCGACAGATACATTAGCCCCATCATCTATGTCGCACCGATGGGTAGGGATGTTCAGTTCTTTGTTATGCCGGATATCAGTTCAGCGCAAGCCGGAACAGGAAACTTTGTAAGTGAAATGATACCAAAAACGCCTGAAGACAGTTCCGCTTTTGTTGCAGATGAAACGACTCGGTCAGAGAAAGAATCTGCTACATCCGATAAGCAGACAGATATTGCCGGGGCAAACAGCGGCGCCGAGAGCGTTGATAATACGCAGAATATGCCCGGTAACAACGCTGGGACGAAAAGTCGAAATATTCCCGTTTGGGTAATCGGCGGAATTGCTGTTTTAATTGCGGCCGGCGGTTGCGTTTGGTATTTCTGCTTCTTTAAAAAGAAACGGAAATGAAGGAGGCGGGCAGAATGAATTATAATAGAATTTTGTCTTTTATTCTTGTGGGAACTTTTCTGTTTGCCCTGTCGGGATGTGTAAATCAGCATTCGAAAGATGAAACTCAGAACAGCGAAAAACTCAGCGCTGATTATCGTATCGCCGCGACCTCTGTCGCTACCTGTGAAATACTGGAAGTTCTTGGCGTGGAAGGCGAGCATGTGGTAGGCGCTCCCCATTCCGATGCGTATATTATTCCAAAGATTTATGAAAACGCCAAAAGTCTTGGTTCGCCAATGGCGCCGGATATGGAGATATTAAAATCGCTTCAAGTGGATTACGTATTTACTCCAAATTCTCTTGAAGGTGAACTAAAGCCCCAGTATGAAAACATTGGAGTCAAGAGCTATTTCCTGAATCTTAAAAGTGTGGACGGAATGTATGATTCGATCCGTGAGATTGGCACATTGCTAGGTAAAACAGAACAAGCTGAAAAATTGTATGCAGAATACGAACAGTTCAAAGCAGATTTCGCAGGTCAAAATCACACAGAAAATCCGCCTAAGGTTCTGATTCTTATGGGTCTTCCGGGATCCTATGTCGTTGCAACAGAAAGCAGCTATGTAGGGAGTCTTGTAAGGCTTTCCGGAGCGGAAAACATTTACGGCGACGGTGATGGAACAGATTTTTTGAATGTGAATGTTGAAGATATGCTTTCGAGACAGCCTGATATTATTCTCCGAACCTCCCATGCTATGCCGGAACAGGTTGCGGTTATGTTTGAAGAAGAATTTAGAACCAATGACATTTGGAAACGCTTTGACGCTGTTAAAAGCGGAAAGGTTTACGATCTTGACAATGAAAAATTCGGAATGAGCGCAACCTTTCGATATAAAGATGCGCTGAAAGACCTTAAATCAATATTATACGGAAATTAAAGGGAATTTCGAAAAATGTAGAGCCTGTTCTTTACAGCGGGCTTTCCTCAAAAACTTATGTTAGCATCATATAACCGACAATTTTAAATCAGGAGGTATCCAGCTTGATCAGAACACGGAAAAAAGTTCTTTCATTTATCATTACCGCCGCCTTGTTGCTGGCGCTGTTCTTGCTGGCGGTCAATACCGGCAGTCTGAAAGTCACGCCTTTGCAACTTCTGCGGGGATTGTTCGTGGAATACAATCCAGATGTTGCGACAATTTACGATCTGCGCTTTCCCCGCATTTTTATCGCTATGCTGGGCGGAGCGGCGACGGCGGTTTCCGGAGCGCTATTGCAGGCGGTATTGAAAAATCCGCTTGCCAACCCCGGCATTATCGGTATCAGTTCCGGCGCCAGCCTCGCGGCGGTACTGGTAACGGCGTTTTTGCCCTCGCTCTACTTCTTTACTCCGCTCTTTGCCTTTGCGGGCGGAATGATTGCCTTTATTCTGGTCTATTCTCTTTCCTATAAGGGAGGACTTTCGCCGCTGCGAATCATTCTGGTGGGCGTCGCGGTCAACGCTTGTTTTACGGGACTGCTGAACGTCTGCAATACGGTTACCGGAAGCGCGCTTTCCGGCGTAGCGGCCATTGTAAACGCCAACATTACCATGAAAACATGGGACGATTTTCAGATTCTCGTGCGCTACGTTCCTATCGCTCTTGTGCTTTCACTCCTTGTGGCAAACCGGTGCAACCTGCTGGCGCTGGAGGATAAAACGGCGCAATCATTGGGAATGAACGTCACCCGAAGCCGAATCCTGATTTCCATCATTGCCGTTCTGCTTGCCGCGATTTCCACAGCGGTCATCGGATCTATCAGCTTTCTCGGTCTGATCGTGCCGCATATTGCCCGCCTGCTGGTCGGGAGCAACCACAAGGTATTGATTCCGTACAGCATTCTTTTAGGCGCGTTTACCCTGTTGCTGGCCGACACGGTCGGACGCACAATCGCGTATCCTTATGAAATCAGCGCGGCTGTGATTATGTCGGTGGTAGGCGGACCATTTTTCATTTTGTTGCTTCGGAGGTCGAGACAAAACTATGGACAATAATCTGATTTATTCGGTTAAAGACCTTCGCTTCTCCTACGACAAGTTGGAAGTATTGAGGGGACTTTCGTTCGACCTCCGTGAAGGCGGTATTACCACGCTGATCGGCGCGAACGGATGCGGCAAATCTACGTTGTTCAATTTAATGACGAAAAATCTTGCGCCGGCTTCCGGGCAAATCAAGCTGTATGGAAAAAACCTTTCCGAGATTCGACGAAAGGATTTCGCAAGGCAAGCCGCGATCGTGCGCCAGTACAACACGTCGCCGCCTGATCTGACCGTGGAAAAGCTGGTGGAGTACGGACGAACGCCGTATCAAAAATTCGGGCTTTCCGGAAATCCGACAGAAGACGCCGGGAAGGTGCGCTGGGCGATGGAGATAACCCATACGCTCAAATACAAAGATAAGCCCGTGTCGGAACTGTCCGGCGGTCAAAAACAGCGTGTGTGGATTGCTATGGCGCTGGCACAGGATACAAAGATGCTTTTTCTCGACGAGCCGACAACATATTTGGATGTGCGGTATCAGTTACAGATTCTGCGCCTGATTCGGCAGTTGAACCGTGAATATGGCATGACAATCCTCATGGTGTTGCATGACGTCAATCAGTCGCTTTATTACAGCGACGAGATTGTGGCGATGAAGGACGGAAAAATTATTGCGAGGGGCGCGCCGGAGGAAATCGTCACCTCAGAACTTGTTTGGGAAGTTTATGGAACGCCTTTGCAGATTCGACAGGTGGATGGCAAGCCCTTTGTAATCCCGATTTAAGGAGGTATTCAAAACATGATGATTAACAAACGTCTTATCGGCGTTGTCCCGGAAAGTAAAAAATACATCGCCGGAAACGTGATCCTGCAATGGTGTTCTCTTGTCGCCAATATTGCGCTGATGACTTCCCTCTCGCTGCTTCTGGAGGCGCTGTTCCGCCGGTCGGCGGGACGGTCGGAAATCACCCTGACGCTGGTTGCGGCGGGAGCGTCGCTGCTGATACGTTTTTTCTGTACGACGGGCGCGTCCCGACTAAGTTACCTTTCTTCCAAAGAGGTCAAGCGCACGCTGCGGGAAAAGATTTACAGAAAAC
>CAYUEV010000065.1:0-6564 GCA_964443825.1 uncultured Eubacteriales bacterium | reverse complement strand
TTTGGAAATATGCCTCCATTTTTTTGTCGCTTTCCGCGGCCGCCGATTAAAATTTTTATGGCGTCTGTCGCGTAAATCAATGTTCCGACCGACCGCGGATACTTGAAACGGGTCGAAAAACTAAGCCCGGCGCAATCGCCGTGAGACTGAAATTTTCGGGTATTTTGAGTTCCATAATCAATAGATTTTAATAATTCCGAGGAATGTTTTCAGCGAGCGCGTATAAGAATGTATCGCCGGAGCATGAACTTATGCTACGAATATCAGCGCCATGTTTAAACGTCCGTAATTTTACGGGTATTTTTATATTCAAAATTGTCTTGATTTTTATATAATTCTGTTGTATATTAAATGTATGGTTTAAAAATAGGTCACATATTTTTAATCGAATATTTAATTTCAGAGGATGTTTATTATGCGCAGACTTATAAAGACGGCGGCGGCCGCGACGGGGCTTTATTTTGGCGTCGGAGCGCTTGTTTACGGGAGAGTTCTTAACAGACGGTTCACATCGGCTAATAACGACGTCAGAAAAATCGACGACGAACTTTGCAAATTTTACGGCGATCCCGAAGATCAAAACGACCCCGACGACTGGTTCGTAGCGTCTCGTCCTAAGGATACCGAGATTTTAGGGTCTTCGGGCGAGATGGTTCACTGCAACATTTTTAGGCAAAAAGAATATACCGAAAATTGGGCGGTCGTAAACCACGGCTACACAAGCTGTCCCAGAGGCATGGCGGATCAATGCTACTATTTCTATAAAAAAGGCTTTAACGTCTTAACCCCGTCCCTTTGGAGCTTTGGCGACGACCCGCATAGACACTGCTCCATGGGCTGGAAAGATAAAGATATAGTTTTAGACTGGATAAATTATATCGTGGAGCTTGACAAAAACGCTAAAATCGTCGTTTTAGGCGTATCGATGGGAAGCGCCACAACTATGCTGGTAACGGGAGAGGATTTGCCCGAGAACGTTAAATGCGCCGTCGCGGACTGCGGTTACACTTCGGCGTGGGACGAGTTTGCTTTCCAAATGAAAACCACGTATCACGCGCCGATTTTCCCGATATTGTACGCCGCGAACAACGTGTCAAAATTGACGGGGAATTTCGATTTTAAAAAATGTTCTCCTTTAAACGCCGTTTCAAAATCAAAAACTCCCACCCTCTTTATTCACGGCGAAAAAGACGACTTCGTGCCGTTTTATATGCTTGGTAAAGTATATAACGCCTGCACGGCCGAAAAAGAGAAACTTGAAGTCCCCGACGCTTACCACGCCGAGTCGAACTACGTCCACCCGGAGATCTATTACCCGACTATCGATAAATTTTTAAGCAAGTATTTCGTGTAAGCCTGTTTGGTGGGCAAACGCTCGCTAATCGCCGCCCCGGCGCTATAGAAAGACCCGTCCGTTTCACATTCTAACATCCAAATATTAGAAACAAAAATAAAAATTCAAAAAAATCCCTTGATATTATAATAACTTTCGCGTATAATAAAAACGAAAGAAGGGCGGCGGATATTGTACAAAATATTCTTTTACAGATAAGAATGGGAACGAACCGCTGCTTGAAGAGTTGCGGGAACTTTTTAAAAAGACCGATAAAGTCAGCCGTATTAATGCGACCAAAATTCGGGATTATGTAAAGGCGTTAAGCGTCGTCGGATTACAACTTAGAGAACCTTATATAAAACATCTTGACTTGACGGCGAAATATGGGAACTTAGACCGCTAAGAAATACTTTTCGCCGCGTGGCATAACGGGAGTTTCGTATTATTACATAGCTTTATGAAGAAGTCTCGAAAAACGCCCAAAAAAGAAATTGAAAAGGCGAAACGCGAACTTGCCGACCTTATAGAGAGGGACGTTAAATATGAATAATAACAGCGCTATAGGACATAGTTGGGACGAGGTGGAAAAAGAACTTTACACGCCTGAAGAAATTGCCGCCAGCAATTTAAGGGTTGCGATCATTTTGGAGCTTATTAAAGCGAGGCAGGAAAAGGGTTTAAGTCGGAAAAAACTAGAAGAACTAAGCGGGGTAAAACAGTCCGTGATCGCGCATATGGAAAAAGGGAACGTCAATCCGCAGCTTGACACGATTTTAAAAGTTTTAGCGCCTCTTGGAAAGACTCTCGCTATAGTACCGCTTGAAAGCGATTCCGAAAAACAACCGTCAAACGTCGATTCCGAAAGACAGAGCGTAAGCGTCAAAGCGGCGACCGGATAGCGGGTAGCGAACAGCGATTAGTTTAAGCGGTTGATTATATAACACATCCTCTATTCTAACCGCTGACGGTTAACTGCCGGTTACCGAAAAAGCGCGGTCGCGTTTCTTATTAGGGAATTTTACAATTTAATCAGTCGGGGTATATATTTGAGGATGTATGCCCGGGAGAGCCGGAGAAATTCGGCTCTTTTTAGATTTTAGACGTCGTTTAGCGAACAGTAATCGGCGATTGGCGATCAGTAAAGCCGATTGATTATAATCCAATCCTCTTAAACTATCAACCGCTAACTACTGCTTGCCACTTACTAATCACTGCCCGCTAACTACCGGCTGCTCGCTGTTTTTTGGGCTAATGAGTAAATATTTTTTTCCGAATGGAAATTAGATTATCTAATTTGACAAATTTTTAAAAAATTGATTTTTCCGCTTGACATGTTAGTTAGCGTATGCTAATATATTTTTTGTAAAAGAATTATTTTTATTTTTTTTAACGTTTCGGTTAGCCTCTGCTAACTTAATTTTAAGGTAGAAAAGGATGGCGTTTTATATGGTTCCGCTTGTGTACGCGACGCCCGGCGAGGAGAGTGTTATCCGCAAAATCGGCGGCAAACCCGAAGTGAGGGCGCACCTTGAAAACTTAGGTTTCGTACCCGGAGGCACGGTTACGGTGATATCCGTAATGGGCGGCGACGTTATCGTAAAAGTAAAAGAGTCAAGAATTGCCGTAAGCCGCGAAATGGCGGGCAAAATTATGGTATAAAATTTTTAAAGCCGTTTTCTTTATTTTAAATCGCGATTTTAAACAGGAGGCTAAAGAATGAGAACATTGAGAGACGCTAAAATCGGCGAAACCGTTACGGTAGTTAAAATTCACGGAGAAGGGGCGGTTAAAAGGCGCATTATGGACATGGGCGTCACAAAAGGCGTTTCGGTCTACATAAGAAAAGTCGCCCCTTTAGGAGATCCCGTCGAAGTAACGGTCAGGGATTTCGAGCTTTCGCTTAGAAAAGCCGACGCGGAAATGATAGAAATAAATTAAAGGGGAGCGATCCCTTTATTTTTGGAAGAATGAGTTAGCCCGTGCTAACTTAAAATTCCGTTTTAAAATTATTTTAGGAGACGACGCGTCTAAAATCAGTTTAAATTAACTGCTATCGATCCCGTTTTTAAAATTTACTGATACACATATATATTTTTTGGTTAGCCTATGCTAACTTCTTTGAAAGGATGGTAACATGGACGTAAAAATAGCTCTTGCGGGCAACCCTAACAGCGGAAAAACCACTCTTTTTAACGCTCTCACAGGCTCTAACCAGTTTGTCGGAAACTGGCCCGGAGTCACCGTAGAGAAAAAAGAGGGGAAGCTTAAAAAACATCAGGGAGTTACTATAACAGATCTTCCCGGCATTTATTCCCTTTCGCCTTATACTCTTGAGGAAGTCGTGGCGAGGAATTACCTCATATCGGAGCGACCGGACGCTATTCTCAATATAATCGACGGAACCAATCTTGAAAGAAACCTTTATCTTACGACCCAGCTAGTGGAGTTAGGCATTCCCGTCGTCGTGGCCGTCAACATGATGGACGTCGTAAAGAAGAATGGCGATAAGATAAATATAGGTGATCTTTCTAAAGAACTCGGCTGCAAAGTCGTCGAAATTTCCGCTTTAAAGGGTACGGGCGTTATGGAAGCGGCGGAGGCGGCCATAGAGGCGGCGCAAGGCGAAAAAACCATTCCTCAGCATAGTTTTTCAGGTTCTGTGGAACACGCTCTCGCTCATATTGAAGAGGCCTGCGTTCACGACTTGCCCGAGGAGCAGCAAAGATGGTACTCCATTAAAATATTTGAGCGAGACGAGAAGGTTTTAGAACAGCTCAACCTTCCCGAAAGCGTTATATCTCATATAGAAAACGACATAAAAGAAGTCGAGGATGAATTTGACGACGACGCCGAAAGTATTATTACAAACGAGAGATACGTCTACATAAGCGAAGTCATAAAGGGCTGCTACAAAAAGAAGAACAAAGATTCTCTTACCGTATCCGATAAAATAGACAAGGTGGTCACAAACAGGATTTTAGCCCTTCCGATTTTCGCCGTAGTTATGTTCGTGGTCTATTTCGTTTCGGTTACGACTGTCGGTAGTTTCGCCACCGATTGGGCTAACGACGGAGTTTTCGGAGACGGATGGCATCTTTTATGGATCGGCACAAAGTCATATGGGGCGGCGGCTGAAGAATACGAGCCTGTCGGGGCGAGAGTCGAGGCTTTTGAAAGCGCCGCCGCGGACGCGGGGCTCGAACCCGAAAACGCCACAAACATTAAAACCACGGCTTATCTTTACGACGACGACGGAAACGTCACGGAAGAACTCCCCGTCGACTACAACCAATATATGAAAGACGCTTCGGTCGAAGAACCCGACCCCGCAGATTACGGAGTATGGGTTCCCGGAGTCCCCGTTCTCATTGGAAACCTTCTCGATAAAGTAAACTGCGCCGAATGGTTAAGAGGGTTAATTTTAGACGGTATCGTGGCGGGCGTAGGAGCTGTTTTAGGCTTCGTGCCGCAAATGATGATCCTCTTCTTATTCTTAGCGTTCCTGGAGAGCTGCGGCTATATGGCGCGCGTGGCTTTCGTTATGGACAGGATATTCAGGAAATTCGGTCTTTCAGGCAAATCGTTTATACCTATGCTCATAGGAACAGGCTGCGGCGTTCCCGGAATCATGGCGTCAAGAACGATAGAAAACGAGCGCGACAGGCGAATGACCATTATGACGACTACTTTCATTCCCTGCGGCGCGAAACTCCCGATAATAGCGCTAATAGCCGGCGCGCTTTTCGACGGAGCCTGGTGGGTGTCGCCCAGCGCGTATTTTATAGGAGTCGCGGCGATTATAATATCGGGAATTATGCTTAAAAAGACAAAGATGTTTAGCGGCGACCCGGCGCCTTTCGTAATGGAGCTTCCCGCTTATCATCTTCCCACCGTAAGCAATGTTTTAAGGTCGATGTGGGAAAGAGCGTGGTCGTTCATTAAAAAAGCCGGGACCATAATCCTTCTTTCATCTATAATTATCTGGTTCTTACAGGGGTTCGGCTTTGAAAACGGTTTCGGAATGGTGGATGATCTTAACAATTCAATCCTCGCTAAAATCGGAAACACCATAGCGTGGATTTTTACTCCTTTGGGATGGGGCGACTGGAGAAGCGCCGTCGCGACTATTACCGGTCTTATCGCCAAAGAAAACGTCGTCGGTACGTTCGGAATACTTTATGGAGGATTCCAGGAAGTCGCCGAAAACGGCTGGCAGATATGGGAAAATTTAAGAGCCGCGTTTACGCCTTTGTCGGGTTATTCCTTCCTTATATTCAATCTTCTTTGCGCTCCGTGTTTCGCGGCTATGGGAGCTATAAGAAGAGAAATGAACTCGGCTAAATGGACGTTCTTCGCGATAGGCTACCAGTGCGCTTTCGCTTACGCCGTATCGCTTATCGTTTACCAAATAGGCGGCGTATTTACGGGCAACATTAACGCAATAGGCTTAATTGCGGCGTTAATACTCTTAGGGTTTATGTGCTTTATGCTCTTTAGACCTTATAAGGAGAGCGCCACTTTAAAAAGTAAAGTAAGAGTTAAATAAGTATTATGTTCACGTTTTTAAAAGCCAACATAGGCACGATAGTAGTACTCTTAATAGTAGTCGCCGCGGTCGCTTTAGTAATAATTAAAATTATTAAGGATAAAAAGAGCGGAAAAAACTCCTGCGGCGGCGATTGCGCGAATTGTCATTTAAACTGCCATTATAAAGACCGCGAACCGAGATAGACGCTTTAATTAAGGCAAAAACAGCGGACGGAGCACGAAACTCCGCCCGCTGTTTTCTCAAGGATTGTTTTATATATAAGCGACAAACAAACAGAAGCGCAACATATTGTGTTATTTCCAAACTCTATATACATTATAATGCGTACATAAATATTTGTCAATACTTTAGCGAAAAATTTTATTGACAATTTTAAAAAAACGGTTTAGAATATTATCGTCTGAAAATCATTGAGTTTTGTTCTTATACGCGGTTTTAATTTAAGTCCTATGATAAGCGTAATTGTTCCCATATATAACGTCGAGCGGTACTTAGAGCGGTGTGTCGAAAGCATTTTAATCAAAATAAAGCGGACGAATCGGAATTTAAAAAACTCAAATCGAACATTAAATGGAAAGTCTTAAGCAAATTAAGAGGCGAATGGGTAGCTAACAAGTTGTTCGCCCCCCCCCTCAAAGACACTGTATTTGAAAAAATATATACTTTTATAGCTTATGAC
>CAYUEV010000064.1:0-6615 GCA_964443825.1 uncultured Eubacteriales bacterium | reverse complement strand
GGGTTAATCGCGTTCGCGAAAGTAGAAGCAAACGACGACTCAAAAATTTTCATCAACGTGCCGGAGACGATTTACCTTAAGCCTACGATAGGCAAGGCGACAGAATCTCAATATTTTGTAGAAAATACCATTGATACCGCTACCGGCAAGGTATCTACGTTAGCTGTAGCAGATAAAACGTCGGCGACGGTTACTTTTGAGTGCGACGACGCGGAAAGCGTTTCGGTAAGCGTAAATAGAGCGACAGTTACGTCGGATCCCGCGTTAAACGCGGTTCAAACTCTTGCCGACGCCTCTCGTACTTGGAACGTTACCAAAATTTCGCTAACGGGGGGGGGCGTGTCCGAGGGAGAAATCAGCCAGCTTACTTGGACTTTCCGTGTTAAAATGAAAAACGGCGGCGCTGAAGACTATAACGCTTATACCACTCTTTACTCTCCTTATCTTTCCCCTGTAGGAGCGGCGATAAATGAAATAACAGACGTGTCAGGTGATAAAGAAATAGCTGATATTGACAGCCAAATTGCATGGGTATCAGGAATTCACGGGTATGACGTCGCAAGCGCCAACGATGCGATAAAACCAGGAGAGGGCTCTCAAGAAACAGCAATGGATCCAAAACCAACTAGAATGCTCTATTATCCAAATTTTGATATTGCAGGGAAGCATTGGGTTCCACTCTTAGGCGATGTAAAAAAACAAATTGATAACAAAAGTCAAGTAACAGACTATCTAAGTCAAACAAGCAACAATGTATCAAATGATAAAACAATAGCAGTGTTTAGTGTAAGAGATGCTACAGATTCGAAGGGAATAACTCAAATAAGTCCGACAGCGACTCTTACAGTGGATGCCAGTCGTTACGACAACCTTAACAAAATACCCAACCTTAAGATAGGTTTTGCGATAACAGATCTAGACATGGTCACTGGATATGCCTATAATGTTGCGGAATATACAAATCACACCGATAATTCAAAAAGCGATTATGTTGACTATGTAAATAAATATGAAGAAGATAATGCATCTCTCTTTGATCATGAGTTAAAATTCACTTGGTGGAATGTTATTGAAGAAAATGATAAAATAGATGGAACTTATCTGCCAGTTGACGAAGACAAACCTGGAGATATTGATAAAAAACTTACAGAAGTTAATGACAGAACCATAGTATTTTATGAAAATCCATGGATTAAAAATATTACCACTAAAAACAAAGTCGACACATTTGTTTTTAGTGGTAATTCGTTAGCATATAAGAATTATAACTTCGACATTTTTGACTCACACCTTGATGATCATTCATTTCTCCATAGCTATGTAAATCTTCAAGTCACAAATGTATGTAAAAAAGAGCTCCGCGATAAATACTATGAATTTTTAAGCAGCGGATATAGTTGTGCCGAGGCTGACGCATACACCGATACTAAAAATATAACTACGCTCCTTAAAGACGCGGCTAACGTTTTAGGCGATCCTACCGCTTCGGCTGATAAAGTAAACAAAGCGTTTAATAATCTTAATAAAGCGGTTACTCCCATAAACGACACGGCTACCGCGCACCATCTTGCCGTTGTAAATGAACTTAACGCGGACGGGTCGTCGAAAGGACTTAAAATAAGAGAAACCGAACTCGAAGGTAGCGATGATTCAAAAACCGTGACCGCGAAACAAAGCGTCATTTATTCGTCCAATACTTACGAGCATTACACATATAAAGGTCGCAAAGAAACCCAGCTTGATAATGTTACGGCGGAAAGCGTTGAAGAGCTTGACGAAACCGAAACTTCAGTTGCATATAACTATTGGAACGTAAACAATCACAAGGACGAGTACTTTTACTATCAAGCCGAAGATCAGAAACTTACCGTCGATATAGAAAAAGGTGCGCTTGAGGCGCTCGGATTAAACGATGCTACTCGTAGCAAGGAAATTACGGGCTCATACGGGGAAACTTTTACAATTCCCGCGCCGACAAGGGAAGGTTTTGCTTTCGCCGGGTGGAGTCTTAAAAAAGGCGACGGGACAACGCAAAATATACCGCCTGCGTCTAACGGTAGTTATATTTATAAGTTTAACGATACGGACGTTACTCTCTCCACCGTATGGACTATGGATAACGGCAAATTCGAGAAGCAGAGCGAAGTGATCGACTTTGGTCTTCCGATAGAGTTCGACCCGATAAGCGCAAGCCCCTTTGGGAGTATAAAAGCGGAGAATGAAAAGGCAAAGATTTGCGCGATAAGAGAAGCGCCGAAAGTATCCCCAGCCGCGAGCGGCGTTGACGGCGGCGGTCTTCCTCCAGCCGGAATCGAACTTGACGAAAGCTTTAAAGAAGGCGGATATCCCCGCGCAAAAATAGACGGCGGCAACATTGGCGGAACTTTTGAGATTGCGAGCGATAACGAAAAAAATTCCGTTATAAAATACGTTCCAAAAGCCGCCATAACAGAAGCGTCCGACGAGATAGATTACGCTATAGAATTCACGTCGGCAACCGGCAATAAGAGCTACGCTTATGGGTCTATTACGGTTCTCCCCGCCACAAGCGTATATTATGAAGATAACGTAGGAAACAGCGAAGGCGGCGATAATAGCTCGCTTATTGAATTTAAAAACGGCGCGACGCCAGAAAGCGCTGTGAATACGCGACACAACGCTCATGGTAATGTGACAGAAGCGCACAATGTGGGCGAATGGATAACGTTGGGAAACAAGGACGCTTTAGGAGACGTCGATCCGTTAAAGCCAGATACCGCCGACAAAGAAGATAATTACGGCGAATCAAATAAAGACTATGAAGCGAGCAGCGCCGAAAACCTTTACTCTCTCGGCTCTTCTCACTATGTTGAAGTAAGTCGGTACAATAACCCCTCTTCGGCATATGCCGGGGGAGACGGCGGCGCCTGGCCGACGGCTAAGTTTACGTTCTCGGGAACTGGATTCGACGTAGTAAGCGTTATAGGAAGTTCCACGGGAGTGGTTCAAGTCGATATTTACAAAGGAAGCGAGGAAAGCGACAGTCCTATGCAGTCCATGCTTGTCGACACTTTTTACGGATATACGTTTACGGACGGCAAATGGACTGTCAGCGAAGAAAGTTCCGGCGCGCTTTATCAGATACCCGTTATAAATAAGTCGGATCTTCCGTTTGACACTTATACCGTCGTCGTAACGCCCAAATACAGTAAAGCGTTCGACCACAAAGGTTCGGATTATTACGGATTTTACCTCGACGCTATAAGGATATACAATCCGGCGGGGTTTGACGACGATACCACCGAGACGATTTACGCCCAAGACGGAGAGAGAAGCCTTTATCACACTTCCATAAGACCCCTTATACTTGATTCCGACGCGTTTAACGACGATAGTCTTAAAACGGGCGGTTGGTTTATACCCGGAAAGGAAAGCGGAACTTATCAAGATTACGTCGATTACGGTCCTAAAAACGAGGTGTATTTAAGCGAGAATCAGGCTATATCGTTCCATATTAAGACAAATGTGGAAGAGCCATGGAATAATATCGCTAAAATAAAGGTGAGTATGCACGCGCCAAACAGCTCGGATTACAGGGGAGGCGGAACCCCGGTTACTTCCTTTACAATGGGAAACGGTGAAGAGACGCCTCAAAACGTTGATATAAGCACTCCGACGATTTTGTATTACACATTCAATGCAGAATTTTTTAAGAATCAAAATAACTGGCAATCATCCGGGGACGGCTACTATACTACGGTAAAACCCTTTGTAATAACAAATACCGGAACCGGCATGTTAGCTCTATGTGATGTAAAAGTAACTACAGGCAATAAGGATTTGACGGTTGCGGATAGTAAAATTCAATTCGCCTCTTCGCCGGAATCTTACCGGCAGGCTTACAATATAGTTTCAAAAGCAGCCGATAAAGACCTCAGTAAGACGGGGTACTATCTGCCGGACGCGTTTGCCGCCGCTCCCGAAACAGACAAAGCTTTAAGAAATCACGACGTAACGATTACTGTAAAAACTTCCTTAAGCGCCGCGAGAGTTACGGTAGACGGCAAAGACGCAAAATTCATTAAGGAAGAGAACGGCGAAAAACTCTGGTCTTACACATTCACAACGCAAAAGAAATCGGGCGTTGAAAAGCTTGAAATAGTAACTTACAGTAAGTTAGGGAACCCGTCGGATCCCATTACGGTCGAGGTTGACGTTGAATCAAGGCTTGAGCGCTTAGTATTTAACCTTAAACATTTAGTTGAGATGATACTTGAGTTTATTGAAATTTTTAGTTAAAAAATTCCCGCCCTCATACGGGGCGGGTTTTTATCGCGTTTTTTTACTGTTATACGCTAAAGAGCATATCGCTGTAAGTCGGGTAAGGCATAAATTCCTTAGACATATCGACCTCGATCTCGTCCGCTACGGCTCTAAGCTCCGACATGGCGCTTAAAAGGACGTCTCTTGTGTAATTCGCGAGCGGCTGACCGGCTTCAACGTCCTTGGCGCCTATTATCGCCTTATCGAGGAGTTCTATTTTCCTATACATGATATTTGTAAGTTTCGTGAGCTTGTCGGCGAGAAGGAACGCCGCGTCGCCGCTTGTGTCTATTCCTATTGATTTTTTAACGGCTACGCTCTCCGAAAGGCTCTTTGTATAATTTATAACGGCGGGAAGAATCTGAGTTTTCGCCATATCCGCCATCGTAAGAGCCTCTATATTTATTGTTTTGCAATAATTTTCAAGCAGAATCTCATATCTTGAATGGACTTCGACTTCTGTAAAAATATGATGATTTACGAACAGGTCGACGTTTTTCTTTTTAATGTAGTACGGAAGAGCGTCTGCGGTCGTTTTAAGGTTGTAAAGACCTCTTTTTTGAGCTTCCTCGACCCAGGACTCGTCGTAGCCGTTGCCGTTAAAAATTATTTTTTCGTGATCTTTAAATTCGCGCCTGCAAATCGCCATGACGGCTTCGTCTTTGTCCTCGGCCTTTTCTAATTCGTCGGCAAAAATCGAAAGCGATTCCGCGACTATCGTATTGAGGATGATATTGGGACCGGCTATGGAGAAAGTAGATCCTAACATACGAAACTCAAATTTATTGCCGGTAAAAGCAAAAGGCGAAGTTCTGTTTCTGTCCGTCGTGTCCTTCATAAAGTCGGGGAGAACGTCGACGCCGGTTTTCATTTCGACTCTTTCTAATTTTGAAAACTCCTCGTCCTCGTTTTTAATAGCGTCCACGACTTTAGTTAAATCGTCGCCTAAGAATATTGAAACAATGGCGGGAGGAGCTTCGTTAGCCCCAAGGCGGTGGTCGTTGCCGGCGCTCGCCACGGAAATTCTCAAAAGATCCTGATAATCGTCCACGGCTTTAATTACCGCCGCCAGGAAAAGTAAGAACGTCTTGTTAGATTTAGGGTCTTTCCCGGGGTCTAATAGGTTTTTACCCTTATCCGTTGAAATCGACCAGTTGTTGTGCTTGCCGCTGCCGTTTACTCCCGCGAACGGTTTTTCATGAAGAAGGCAGGCGAGACCGTGTTTTTTAGCGACTTTTTTCATAATCTCCATGGTGAGCTGATTATGATCCGTCGCGACGTTAGTAGTCGAGAATACGGGGGCGAGTTCATGCTGAGCGGGCGCTACTTCGTTGTGCTCGGTTTTAGCGAGTATGCCCAATTTCCAAAGTTCCTGGTTTAAGTCCTCCATATACTCCATAACGCGCGGTTTAATAGCGCCGAAATAGTGATCTTCCATCTCCTGCCCTTTTGAAGGTTTAGCCCCGAAAAGAGTTCTGCCCGTAAGCACTAAATCTTTGCGCTTATTGTATAATTCCCTGTCGATAAGAAAATACTCCTGCTCGGGACCTACCGTGGCGGTAACCCGTTTGGCGTCCTCGCCTAAAAGTTTTAATACTCTTACCGCCTGCTTGCTAAGCTCTTCCATCGATCTTAAAAGAGGGGTTTTTTTATCGAGCGCCTCGCCCGTATAAGAGCAAAACGCGGTTGGAATGCACAAAGAGTCCTCTTTAATGAAAGCGTAAGACGTAGGATCCCACGCGGTGTAGCCTCTCGCCTCGAAAGTCGCCCTGATGCCGCCGGAGGGGAAGCTCGACGCGTCGGGTTCGCCTTTTATAAGCTCTTTGCCTGAAAATTCCATAATCACTTTTCCGCCCGGAGCGGGAGAAATGAAGCTGTCGTGCTTTTCGGCGGTAATTCCGGTCATGGGCTGAAACCAGTGAGTATAGTGAGTGGCGCCTTTGCTGATAGCCCAGTCTTTCATGGCGTGCGCCACGGCGTTTGCTAAAGTGATGTCGAGCTCTTTGCCCTCTTCGATGGTTTTATGTAACGATTTATAGATTTCTTTAGGGAGCGTCTCTCTCATAACCTCGTCGTTAAAAACGAGACTTCCGAACAGTTCGGGAACATTTTTTGAAGCCATAATTTAATCTCCTTTAAAATCGAGTGAAATTCACATTCGCCAAAATAAAAAAAAGACGCCAAGGTAAAACCCCAGCGCCTTTGCTGTTGACGATATAATTATAAATAAAAACGAAAAATTTGTCAACCCGTGAAAATCATTTCGGCATATAACACAAATTTATTATAGAAAACGAGAAATATTTTAGCAGC
>CAYUEV010000063.1:0-6742 GCA_964443825.1 uncultured Eubacteriales bacterium | reverse complement strand
CTCCCGCCGTGATTTTCGGCGGGAGGCTTTGCTTTAGATTTTTATTACCGGCGAAGAGAGTATTCCCAAAGGCTTTAAGTTGTATTCGTAACTCCATTCGTCGTTTTCGGTTCTCCATACCCAAGGGGAGTGGTACGGATTTAAAAGATCGGCGTTATGAACCGCGCCGAAAGCGTTGAAGCGGTTGCCAAAGAGTTTAAGGTCAACGTCGTGCGGTCCGTTTTCAAGATCCGTTATTTTAAGGCTGTACGGCGGGTAAGCTATTATACCGCACTCTTTTCCGTCGATATAGACTTTTATAAGAGCGCCTCTGTATCTTGGCGCGTATATAGTCATTTCGCCCGATTTTGTTTCCGCTTTAAGATGATAAGTAATATTGCCGCCGTAGAACGGGAGTCCCTGAGCGGTTATATCCCCGAAAGCTATTTTATCATGTTTTTTGTCTAAAATCGAAGTTTTCCCAAAAACCTTTACAGAGAAATCGCCTAAGAGATAGAGCCATTCGGTGTTGGTTCGCTCCGCTATGGGGATCGTTACGGTGAGAATATTTTCGCCTTTGCCTATAGTTCCTAAATCGACTGCGTTGATCGATTTATCGACGTAAAAACCGTTTATTTTGTTTTCAATATTTTTCCCGTTTAACGTGATTTTCGCTTTGTCGGCGTCTTCCAAAGCGAGGAGAGCGTTCTCTATGTCGATTTCCGAGAGTATAGTAAACTTTAAAGTTATTGTATGCTTGGGCGTTTCGGGTTTTACCGTCCAGGGCTGCGCTATGTTACCTCCCATTTCTTCAATCCCAAGTATATCCCTCGCCATATTGTCAAGTCTTAAAATTTCTTCCGTCGGGTGAAATTCGCCGTCGTCCACCGCCCATTCGCACATATCTAAGAGCGCCGCGTTCTTTTCGTCTAAAGTATAATCCACAAACGAAGGCGTAGTGACAATGTTTTTAGCGAGAGTAATTTCCTCACGGGGTTTTTCGGTATTTTTGCCGTCCTCGATTTTTAAAAGAAGGCTGTCGTAGTCGTACATTGTCTTACTGATTACCGTGTCGCCGTTTAAATATTCGGCGTCGGCGGGGAAGACGTTGCCCGTAAGAGTGTCGTAGACCGTCGCTTTCTTTTCGCCTTTTAAGCGTATTTTTAAGTTTTTCTTACTTAAAATATCCTTGTTATAGGGCTTTACGGCGCGAGAAACAAACAGCCATTCGCAGTCGCCGTCTTTTCTCATCTGATAAATATATTCGTCCGAGAGTTTCCCGTTGTCGAGTCTAATCGTAACCGTCCTGTAAGGCGCGAGAGCCGTTAAGAGCTTTTCGCGCTCGTAAGGGATAGCGTCCGATCTATTATAAAGATTTTCCCCTCTGTCGCTTAATTTCGCGTCTTCGTATTTCGGGGCTTCCCCCATAAAAATGAGTTTTCCGCCCAAGGCCTTAAATTGTTCGAGTCTTTCTAACGTAGCGGAGCGGAGAGTTTCGCAGCCGGGGACTACTATGGCTTCGTATTTCATTTTGCCGACTTTAAAAGGATTTTCGCCTTTTTCGCAAAGAGATGGCAGAAGCGACTCGCAAATAAAGTCAAAGTCAATGTTTCCTTTTAAAAGCCAGTTTGTAACGTCTTGGAATCTCCTGTCAAGGTCGTCTTTTATGAGAGCGCTTTTATCGTTAGGCCCCCAGTGAAGCCAGTAACTTTCCACTGGGTGAATAACTCCGACCTTAACTACGGGTTCCCCCCTCGTCATCGCCGTATTTACTCTCGCGAAATGGTCTTCAACATAAGAGTACTCTTTATACCACGGCGACTGATAATTTATAGAAGCGGGGTAATCGCGTTTGGCCTCTCCCTTCATAGATACCCACGAAAGGTGCGGAACTCTTAAAGTAACGCCCAGAGCCGCCTGCCAGTCGCCCTGGAATTTATGACCCCTAAAGTCAAAATCCCATCCCGTCACGCCGTAAAGCTCCGAGAGAACGCCTTCTCTGCCGTATTGATGAGAAGCGGACTGCGCCTGCTTTGCCGTGGTAAGTTCTATCCTGTCGGCGAGCATATCTATTCCGGGCAGGTCAAAAGACCTATACGACCTCATAGCCTCTCCGATAGCCGCCGTCTGACTTTTTAAAGTAGGCTCTTCCATCATATGACCGGTGAGGTAAATGTTGTTTTTACGGCACCAATCGCCTACCGTGTCGGCGAAAGACGCGGCGAAACGCTCGCTAATATGGTCGTGATAGCGGTAGCGGCTGACGCTGACTTTGCGGTCCGGCAAATCCCAAAAAACTTCCGGCAGCGCGTCCAATATATCCTCGCCGTATGTCTCTTTGTATGTTTTCGGTATATCGTCGGTCCACGGAATGGTGAGATCCTCTTTATCAAAGGAATTTTCCATCGTGTCTTTACGGGAAAACTGAGGCTCGTCCGTGAAAATTGAGGGGACTGTTTCCCCAAAATCGTCTTTTAAGCGCTCTTTATATCTTTCGTGAGTAATCTCCGTAAAGCGGACTATAGCGCTCTTATTTAACGTGTCCGCGTATGTTTCATTGTTAAACCACGACGAGGGGGAGTTTATCTCAAGATAAGCGTACCATTTTTCACTTTTCGCCTCGTCGTCTTTCCCAATTCTTTTATAGCTTTTCAAATAGCCGTCGCTGTCTAAAACAACGTCGTAAGCCGCGAGAAAACTCCCTTCGCCGTTTCTCCCGCCTCTTGACGCCGCGTCGTTTACGTTTTTGGTTTTTTCGCCTTTTTCATAAGAAGTGTGAGTAAAGAGAAGGTATCTCGCGCTGTATTTTCTGTCTTTTGTGACGTACCCTCCCGCGGCTCCCGAAGGCCATCTGTCCTCGTCGTAAAGATACGCGTACATATTCTCGTCTTTGGCTTTTTCGACGCACGATTCAATGTAATCCATAAACTCGTCTGAAAGATACTTTGTGGACATGCCCGTTCTTACGTGCATATGAAAACCGCCGAAGCCCATTTTCTTTAATATTTCTATCTGCCATAAAAGCTCTTCTTTTGAGAGTTCGCAATTCCACGACCAAAACGGCGCGCCCCTGTATTCGCAGCCGGGATTTTTAAATGTTTCTTTTGAAAGCTCTTTTTCAGGATTCTTCTTGTAAAGCATAAGTTAAGCCTTTCCGTTAAAATTTAAAACCGTTGTCTTTTCTTATCTTTTCCATAACCGAACATACGGATTCGCTCATTTTTTTGCATTTTTGATAGTATTCGGGGTTTGCCCCTTCCGTAAACTCCTTAAACGCTTTAATTTCTTTTGACATTACCTCGAAATTGTCCGTTTTAGGCGAAATGAGAGTTTCGCGCCCGTCGTTGTCTATTCTTTTGACGTCGTATAATTTTGACACGGAATCGACCTTTACAGCCCCTTCGCTCCCCAAAAATTTAGCGCCCGAAAAGCCGTTCGCGAATTTGGAATAAGTTATCGTAACGGTTACTTCTTTATAAACAAAAATGAGCGTACCCGAAAAATCGCAGCCGTTAGGGAGAAAATCGCAGTGCGACAAGATATCTAAAGGTTCGCCGAAAATCTCCAAAGAGAGATAAATCGCGTAAACGCCTATGTCCATTAACCCGCCGCCCGCTAAAAGAGGGTTAAAGACGTTCGGGTTCTCGCCGTTTTTGTAAGCGTAATATTTTGACGAAAATTGCGAAAAATCAATATTGACGGTTCTCATTTCGCCTATGGTTTTTATAGCGTCCTTTATAATTTTAAGCCCGTCCGAGTGCATCGACTTAATAGCCTCTAAAAATATAAGGCTATTTTTATCGGCTATATCGTAAAGCTCTTTTAATTGTTCTGTGGTTACGACCGCCGGCTTTTCGCATATGACGTTTTTCCCGTTTAAAAGAGCCCTTTTCGATTGCTCAAAGTGGCGGGCGTTAGGAGTCGCTATGTAAACCGCGTCAACGTTTTTATCGTTTAGCATTTTATCAAAATCAAAATAAAAAGTCTTGGCGCCGACTTTTTCCATAAAATCCCGGGCTCTTTTTTCGTCCCTCGAATAAACGCCGTAAATATTTACGTCGTCTACAAGCTTCGACGCTTTAATAAAACTCTCGGTAATCCATGAAGTTCCGACTGTGCAAATGTTCATAAAAATCTCTCCAATCAAGGGGAAGTATAGCGCCCGATAAATTCTTTTTCAATAACAAAGCTAAAATTTTTAATATTTTAACAAAAAGATATAGACATTAAAAAGGCTTTAAGTTATAATTTCTGTGATTTTGTTGAAAAGGAAAACGTTATGAGCGAAAAATTATTTAAAGACGTAAAATACTTTATAATAGATATGGACGGCACGTTTTATTTAGGCGACAAACTGATTCCCGGAAGTTTAAGTTTTATAGAATATATCCTCGGTAAAAACATGGATTTTTATTTTTTTACAAATAATTCCTCACATAACGCTTTAGAATGCGTTCAAAAACTTAAAAAAATAGGCTTTCCCGTACCTGACGATAAAATAATAATTTCGTCCCATGTCGCTATCGATTTTATTAAAACTAACAGAAAAAACAAAAAAGTATACCTTTTAGGGAACGAAAATTTAAGATCCGACTGTTTAAAAGCGTCCATTAATCTTGTGGAAGACGACCCCAATATAGTTCTTTTGGGATTTGACACCACTTTGACTTATGAAAAAATAAATAAAGCGTGTAATTTTATAGCGGGCGGCTCGGAGTTTTTGGCCACCCACCCCGATAAAAACTGCCCCTTGGATAAAGGCTTTATGACGGACGCGGGGTCAATGATCGAAATGTTAAAAACGTCAAGCGGCAAAAGCCCCGATATAATTTTCGGGAAACCGTATTCATATACCGTAGATTACATATTAAAATTATTGAATTGCCAAAAAGACGAAATTTGCTTTATAGGCGACAGGCTCGAAACGGATATAGCCGTAGGTCAAAATAACGGCGTAAAGTCGGTTCTCGTTTACAGCGGGGTTACCGCGCGCGAAACGTATAAAAATTCAAAAATAAGAGCTACCGCGGATACAGAAAATTTACTTTCCCTTTGCGATTTAATTTAAAACGTTAAACTAAAAATTTTAAAGTTTCCAATCGACGGGGTCGTCTTTAAGCAGTTCGTTCGTTTTAGAAAAGTGCCCGCACCCAAAGAACCCGTTGCGAGCCGAAAGAGGACTCGGATGCGCCGCCTCCAGAATGAAGTGATTTTTATTTGTAATAAGACTTTTTTTATCTCTCGCGAAACGTCCCCAAAGTAAAAAAACTATAGGCTTTTCCCTTTCGTTCAAAAGAGTGATGACCCTATCGGTAAAAATTTCCCAGCCTATCCCCTTGTGACTCGCGGCTACTCCTCCCCGCACGGTTAAGACCGAATTTAAAAGAAGAACGCCGTTTTCGGCCCACTTCGTAAGATTCCCGCTCTCGGGAATCGGGTAGCCCAAATCGTCGTGATACTCTTTAAAAATGTTTACAAGAGAAGGCGGCGGAGCCACTCCGTCTTTAACCGAAAACGAGAGCCCGTGAGCCTGGTTTTCCCCGTGATAAGGGTCCTGCCCTAAAATCACGGCTTTGACGTTTTCATAAGACGTAATTTTTAAGGCGTTAAAAATATCGTGCATATCGGGGTAAACGGGGTAAGAGGGGTTAGAATACTCCTTAATTAAAAATTTTCTTATATTTAAATAATACTCTTTTTGGAACTCGTCCTTTAAAATTTCGTCCCAGCTGTTATTTAATTTAACCATAAACGTCCCTTTAAAAAATCACCCTCGTTTAAGGGTGGTTTTTTAGTTTTTTAGATTTTTAAGGCATAATAGCGGTATTGTCGTTCAATGTGTAAACGTCCTCGCTTAATTTGTAATTGTCGTTTCTCTCCATGCCGGTAACCTCCGCGGAGCCGTCGGAGTAGGCTGTGACGGTCGCTTTCCAGACGGCGTAATTTACTCCCGAGCCGGCTCTCGTCTCTCTGTCGTATTTTTCCGACACGCACTTCGTGTAAAACGTATAAGTGTTGTCGTCGGTTTTCACAACTACGGAACTATTGTCGAAGTCAATCCTCAAAAGGTCGTAGAACGATACGTTATTTAAGCCGAACCTGTTCTCCATAGAAGTTTTTACGGAAGGGGAGCAATATTTCATAAGGTCGGGATTTTTATTGTTTACGGCGTCCAGGTACGTTATATAGAAGTTGTTAAAAACGTTATAGTACGCGCTCATGGCGGGGTCGTCGGGAAGAGCGCCTTGCGTGGCGGGCGGATTTGTCGCGGCCTGGGGAGCTAACGTTTCCTGCCCCGGAAGAGTAGTTCCGGCCGTCGCGTTATTTTCTAAAGTCGTTTCCCGGTCGGTAGAGTCTTCGGGAGGAACAATAGAGCGGGATTTAAAGGTATACACAAATACTATAGTGCAAACTATAATTATAACGCCTAAAACTCCCGCGCAAACACCTATTACTATGGGAGTTTTCGACTTTTTAGGCGGCTCGTCATATGCGGGCGTTACCTCATAAGGTCCGCTCTGCCGCGGGCTGTAGCCGTTTCCGTTCGACGCTTCGTCCTCTAAGAACGCGCCGCAGTCCTCGCAAAATTTAAAATTGTCAGGGTATGTTCTTCCGCACCGCGGACAAATCTTCATATAAACCGCTTCCTTTTGGAAAAATGATACATCAAATTTATCATAATGTCAATAGAAATTGAAATTGTCAAAAAACGTAAATTCCCAGACTAAATTCTACTATAAAATCTTTCCCATGTTAAATTCCA
>CAYUEV010000062.1:0-6795 GCA_964443825.1 uncultured Eubacteriales bacterium | reverse complement strand
GGGATAATTAAACGCAAAATAACATAATCCCCCGCGGGAAGTTTTCCGCGGGGACTTTCTTAACGCTTCGCATTACTTTATTCAACGGAATAGTAAAGCACGTAGTATTGTCGTGCCGGTCAAATAGCGGTAGCTGTCAGCGGTTATAAATAAGATAAAATTATATCCGCTTTATTAAACGCCAACAGACGATCGCCAACCGTTAAAACGTGCGGCGGGGTTAATCGTCAGTTGTTTCTGTCGTTTATTATATTTAGCAATTTATCTACAACCTCATTTAAAGTCATGCCGCTCGTGTCAATTAGAATGGCGTCGGGGGCGGGCTTTAATGGGGCGGTTTTTCTCGTGGAATCGTTTTTATCGCGCTCTATAATATCGTTTAAAACTTTGTCGTAATCTTCTTTTACGCCTTTTTCCAAAAGCTCTTTATACCGCCTGTCCGCCCTTATTTCAGGCGACGCGGTGACAAAAAACTTAAAATCGGCGTCGGGTAGTATAACCGTTCCGATATCTCTTCCGTCCATTATGCAATTATTTTCCCTGGCGAGATTTCTCTGCAAATCGAGAAGATACTCTCTCACTTTAGGAATAGCCGACACAAGGCTTGAAGCTTTCGAGGCTTCGGGAGTTCTGATAGCCTTTGACACATCCTCGCCGTTTAAAAATACTTTTTGCTCCCCGTTATCGATTTTAAGAGAAAGATTTATGAAGGGGAGGAGAGGGACGACCTTTTGGGCGTCGTCGGGCGATACGTTTTTTCTTAAAGCGTAAAGCCCCACGGCTCTATATAGAGCGCCGGTGTCGACATAAATAAAACCCAATTTTTTAGAAAGTTCCTTGGCGGCGCTGCTTTTTCCCGCTCCGGCGGGGCCGTCTATAGCTATGTTTATCATAAAATCACCTTTTTATTTAAAATTTTAGTCTGTCGCCGCGCTTTTACCCGCCAATACGCCCGTAGAGAAAGCCGTTTGAAGGTTAAACCCACCCGTATAAGCGCTCACGTCGATTACTTCTCCGGCAAAATAGAGATTTTCGCATATTTTTGACTTCATGGTTTTAGGGGAAATTTCTTTTACGTTTACCCCTCCCGACGTGATTATAGCTTCTTCAATCGGTCTAAAGCCTTTTATATGAACCGTAAAATGTTTTAAAAGATTAACGAGACTTTGCCTTTGCTCTCTTGTCGCCTGATTTACTTTTAGGTCGTAAGGGATATTTAATATAGAGAGCGCGACGGGGACTAATTTTTTCGGAAGCAATAGAGGCAGGACGTTTATTATCGATTTATTTTTATTTTCGGAAAAATCCCTTAAAATGCGCGAATTGAGCTTTTCTTCCGAAAGGGCGGGCTTAAGATCAATTTCCAATATGTACCTATCGCGGTCTTTTTTGGAATTAAAGTCAAGATGGCAGCTTAAACTCAAAATCACAGGACCGCTCATGCCAAAATGGGTAAAAAGCGCCTCCCCAAAGTCGGAATATATCTTTTTGCCCGTATTTTTTTCGAAAGCCGAAATAGAAACGTTTTTTAATGAAAGCCCCGAAAGACTTCCCGTCCAGAAGTCTGACGTTTCCAGCGGAACGAGCGCCGGTTTTAAGGGGGTTACGGTATGACCCGCGAGTTTCGCTAAACTATAGCCGTCGCCTGTGGAGCCCGTTGACGGGTAGCTTGCGCCGCCCGTCGCTATAATGTATTTTGAAGCTTTATATTTTTTCCCCGATTCGTCGGTTACGTATTCTACTTTATTGTCGTTTTCTAATTTGAGATCCGTTATTCTCGCTTTAATTCTCGTCACCCCGGTTCTTTTCAAAAACCTGTCAAGAGCGTCCACAATATCGGACGCTTTGTCGGACTCCGGGAAAACTCTCGAACCTCTTTCGGTTTTAAGGCGAACGCCGAGATTATTGAAAAATTCCATCGTATCGGAAGGCATAAAATTTCTAAACGCGCTATAAAGGAAACGCCCGTTTGAAGGGACGTTTTCAATAAGCTCGTTTATGTCGCGGCAGTCGTTGGTAAGGTTGCATCTTCCTTTGCCGGTAATCATAAGTTTTCTGCCGATTTTATCGTTTCTTTCGATTAAAAGAACGCTTTTTCCGAAAGAGCCGGCGACGCCCGCCGCCATCGACCCCGCCGCTCCCGCGCCTATCACTATAATATCCATCTCAAATGAATTTTTGAATTAAATCATATAAATTCCCGATTTTAGCGCTACTATCTCTTTATTTTTAAAACGAAGGTATTTGTTCACAGGCTCGGAAAATTCTACATAATCGCTTACGTTAAGAGTATTGACGTCGATTCTCCTTATTTCGCGAGAGCCGCTGTTGCACACAAAAACTTCGTCGTTGTAAAAAGACGCCGAAACGGGCGTATTAAAAGCCGTATTGTCGCCGCCGCCGATTCTTAACAGTATTCTTTCCGCCGTTAAGGAGTATTTAATCACGGCGTTTCTTTCGGGTACGGCGCACCATATCCCGCCGCCGTCGAAAGCGCAATCTCTCGCTGGAGCGCCGTCGTAGTATAAATCGCCTGTTTTAACTATTCTGCCCTTTTCGTCAAAATGTCCCATTTCGCCTGTGGGATACATGACGATTATATTGCGGTTCGGGAGTTTCGCCGTTTCGCACGAAATAAAGTCGCCTAATTTGTTTGATATTTCCTGATAAGCGTCGCCGAACTTCGAGCGCAGATAAACGCTCTTTGTGACGGTGGTAATTTCTTCTGAGAATACGTCGAAAGAGTGAAACGACGCCTTGTTTGTGCCGTCGGGCAGCGTATCGCGCTTGACAAATATAATCCCCTTTGAGAACGGGACTAAATCAATCACGTTAAATTGAAGAATTTTACGCATATCTATTCTTTATTTGTAATATGATAACAGAGCGTCATAAGACTGTCGTTAAGATGAACGTTTTCAACCACGGCGTCGGGGAAGTCCTCGTTAATATTGTAGTGACTGAAGTTCCAAAACGCGTTTATGCCGACGCTTCTCAGTTTTTCGGCGACTTCTTTCCCCGAGCGCTCGGGTATGCAAAGTATCGCCGCCGACGGCTTCATATGAAAACAGAAATCCTCAATATCGTTAAACGAGCGAACGGCGATATTGTTAATATCAAGTCCCGTAAGTCTTTCGTCAGAGTCAAAAATCCCCACAAGCTGAAAGCCTATTTTATGAAAATCAATGTGTTGAGCCATAGCCCTTCCGAGGTTGCCCGCGCCGACTAATATTATTTTATATGAGTTGTCTACGCCTATAATATGACCTATGCTCTGTTTTAACTGCCGGACGTTGTAGCCGTACCCCTGCTGACCGAAGCCGCCGAAGTGGTTAAAATCCTGCCTTATCTGAGAGGCGGTAAGACCCATCCTCTCAGAAAGCTCGCTTGATGAAATGCGCGGCAGTCCCTCGTCAAGCAGCATATCAAGGAAACGATAGTACCGAGGGAGTCTGGCGATAACGGATTTTGAAATATGATCGTCTTTCATGGCAGAGACCCCGTTTATAAATAGATTTTGTTACAATTTGTCAATTAAATGAAGTTTAAAGATTTTCCATTACGTAATCGCCAAATTCATGACAGGTGCAGCCTGTGTCTCTTCCCGTGATTACGTATTTTTTGTCTTGGAACATACAGTAGTCGAGAGCTTTTTCGAGCCTGTCGGCCTCGTCTTGTTTTCCTATGTGCGATAAAAGCATAACGGAAGCTCTCAGCATCGAGCATGGGTCGGCGTACTTTCCCCTGCCTTCTTTTACCATTCGAGGAGCCGATCCGTGAATAGCCTCGAACATAGCGTATCTTTTGCCCAAATTCGCCGAACCGGCCGTTCCTACGCCGCCTTGAAATTCAGCGGCTTCGTCGGTAATAATGTCGCCGTAAAGATTTGGAAGAATAAATACTTTAAAATCAGTCCGTCTTTTTGGATCTATGAGTTTCGCGGTGGTAATGTCGATATACCATTCGTCCGTCGTTATTTCAGGGTATTCTTTTCCTATTTCTTTACAAATATTTAAAAATTTGCCGTCGGTGGTTTTTATGACGTTCGCTTTTTGGATTATAGACACCCTGTCTTTTTTATTGCGCCTCGCGAAATCATAAGCGAGTCTCGCTATCCTTTGACATCCCTCGGTCGTCGTAACCACAAAGTCAAACGCCAATTCGTCGTCCACGTTTATGCCTTTAGAACCTACGGCGTAAGCGCCCTCGGTGTTTTCTCTGAAGAACGTCCAGTCGATACCTTCCGACGGTACTTTCACGGGGCGGACGTTTGCGAAAAGATCAAGCGCTTTTCGCATGGCGACGTTCGCGCTTTCAATGTTGGGAAGACCGTCGCCCTGCTGCGGGGTGGTTGTAGGACCTTTTAATATTACGTCGCACGATTTAAGCTCCTCCAAAACGTCGTCGGGGATCGCTTTCATGGCTTTTACGCGATTTTCTATCGTGAGACCGTCTATATTTTTAAAGACTATCCTGCCTTTTTCGACGTCGTCTTTAAGAAGGAACTTAAGAACTCTCGCGGATTCGCTTGTTATAATAGGACCTATTCCGTCGCCGCCCGCTATTCCTATCGTGATTTTATCAAGGCTCGGATAATCCACAAAATCTTTAACGGATTTTATGCGTTCATTTCTTTCGGATTGTTCGCGTATTAAGGATTCAAATTTATTTAGAGCTGATTTAATATTTTCTTCGAGCATTTTTATCACCGCGCTTTAAAATTTAACTTAACCTTGTGTAATTAAGGAGACCGCCGTAAAGGAGCATATTTTTTTGTCTTTCCGTAAATCCGCCTAATAGTTTATACTCCTCGTTTTTAGTCTCGTTTACGAGAGTAATCTCCTCGTCGTTTTCTATTGACGATTTAACGTCTTTTAGCGTAACGTCGTCAAATTTATCGATTTTATCATAATCTTCAGGATTTTTAAACGTCAACGGAATTATCCCGGAATTTATAAGGTTCGCCTTGTGCATTCTCGCGAACGATTTCGCCGCGACGGCTTTTATGCCTAAGTAAAGAGGGACGAGAGCCGCGTGTTCTCTTGAAGACCCTTGACCGTAATTCTGACCGCCTACAATTATCCCGCCGCCGTATTTTTTGCAGTTTTGAGCGAAATTCTCATCGCACTGTTTAAAACAGAATTGTGAAAGATACGGGACGTTCGAGCGGTAAGGCAATATTTTAGCCCCCGCCGGCATGATGTGGTCCGTCGTAATGTTGTCGCCCGTTTTTAATATGACTTTCGCCTTTACGCTGTCGCAAAGAGGCTTCCCCAAAGGCACGTCTTTTATGTTGGGACCGTAGTAGACTTCAATGTCGGACGCGTCTTCTTCCGAAGCGGGAAGTTCTATCATATTGTCGTTAATAATAAATTTTGAAGGCACGGGAAAAACGGGCGCGTCGTCTAACTCTTTAGCGGGATTCGAGAGAACGCCGTTTATAGCTGAAATCGCCGCCGTTTCGGGGCTTACAAGGTAAATCTCGGCGTCCGCGGTACCGGAACGGCCCTCAAAGTTTCTGTTGAAAGTCCTTAGAGACACGCCTTTCGATTTTGGCGATTGACCCATTCCTATGCACGGTCCGCACGCGCTTTCAAGTATTCTCGCCCCGGCGTCTATCATATCGGCGAGAGCGCCGTTTTGGGCTAACATCGTAAGAACCTGCTTCGAGCCGGGCGCTATGGCAAGACTTACGTTCGGGGCGATTTTTTTGCCTTTTAATATGTGAGCCACTTTCATCATGTCGGTAAAAGATGAATTTGTACACGAGCCTATGCAAACCTGGTCTATAGATATTTTTCCTATATCGTCGACCGGTTTTACGTTATCGGGACTGTGAGGCATGGCGGCGAGAGGAACGAGTTTAGATAAGTCGATACTGATCACTTCGTCGTAAACCGCGTCGTCGTCGGCGCTTAATTCTATCCAGTCTGAAACTCTTCCTTGAGATTGGAGAAACGATTTTGTAATTTCGTCCGAAGGAAAAACGGAAGTAGTAGCGCCTAATTCCGCGCCCATGTTGGTAATCGTGGCTCTTTCGGGAACGGACAGCGTTTTAACGCCTTCTCCCGTGTATTCTACAATCTTGCCGACCCCGCCTTTTACGCTTAAAATCTCAAGGACTTTAAGTATAACGTCTTTAGCCGATACCCAGGGCGGCAGTTTTCCCGTAAGATTTACGTTAAGAATTTGCGGCATTGTTATATAGTACGCGCCGCCGCCCATCGCGACGGCAACGTCAAGACCCCCGGCGCCCATTGCGAGCATACCTATCCCGCCGCCCGTAGGAGTGTGGCTGTCGGAACCTAAAAGCGTTTTGCCGGGTTTTCCGAATCTTTCAAGGTGAACCTGGTGGCAAATTCCGTTGCCGGGTCTTGAAAATCGTATTCCTCTTTTTTTAGCGACAGAACCTATAAATTTATGGTCGTCGGCGTTTTCAAAGCCGTTTTGAAGCGTGTTGTGGTCGATATAAGCGATGGAAAGTTCCGTTTTAACGCGTTTAATTCCCATGGCCTCGAACTGAAGATACGCCATAGTGCCGGTAGCGTCCTGAGTCAGCGTCTGGTCGATTTTAAGACCTATTTCAGAGCCTTTTGTCATATCTCCCGAAACAAGGTGGCTTTTTATAAGCTTTTCAGCGATAGTATATCCCATAATAAATCCTCTCCCTGTGTAAAACAAATTAAACAAAACAGATCAAAACAAATTGAGAAACTGATAAGAAACTGACCAAGGCGCCTCCCCTTGATTATTCTACAACTTTGTGAAAAAAATATCAAGATTTTTCAGAAAAAA
>CAYUEV010000061.1:0-6921 GCA_964443825.1 uncultured Eubacteriales bacterium | reverse complement strand
CGGGAGCTTTTAAATATTATCACAAAGGGGAAGGGAAGTCAAGGGAACAAAATGCAAAATCCGAAATTTAGTATACACCGAGCCGGGCGTTTAAAAGGCTTTGGCGCACTGTTTGATGGGTTTTTTATTTTTTAGGCGTAATTTTATCTATTCCGCCCATATATGGTCTTAAAGCTTCAGGAATAGACACGCTGCCGTCCGCGTTTAAGTTATTCTCTAAAAAGGCTATCAGCATCCTTGGAGGAGCTACCACCGTATTATTAAGCGTGTGGGGAAGAAATTTTCCGTCTTTTCCTTTAACTTTTATTGAAAGTCTTCTCGACTGAGCGTCGCCTAAGTTAGAGCAGGAACCCACCTCAAAATATTTTTGCTGTCTTGGCGACCACGCCTCGACGTCCATGGATTTTACCTTTAAATCGGCGAGATCGCCCGAACAGCACTCTAAAGTCCTCACGGGAATATCGAGGGTTCTAAAAAAATCCACGGTATTTTGAAGCAGTTTAAAAAACCAATCCATGCTGTCTCTGGGGTTGCAGATAACAATCATTTCCTGCTTTTCAAATTGGTGTATTCTGTAAACGCCGCGTTCTTCTATGCCGTGAGCGCCTTTTTCTTTTCGAAAACACGGGGAATAACTTGTCAACATGACGGGCAAATCCTCTTCTTTTAAAGTTTCGCCCATAAACCTTCCTATCATGGAGTGTTCGCTCGTGCCTATAAGATAAAGGTCTTCGCCTTCGATCTTATACATCATATTGTCCATTTCGGAAAAACTCATAACGCCCGAAACGACGTCAGAACGTATCACAAACGGGGGGACGACATAAGTAAATCCCCTGTTTATCATAAAATCTCTGGCGTATGAAAGAACCGACGAGTGTGTTCTCGCAATATCGCCCGAAAGATAATAAAACCCGTTGCCGGCGACTCTGCGCGCCGAGTCGAGATCCAGCCCTGAAAAGCTCTCCATTATATCGGCGTGATAAGGGATAGGGTAATCGGGGACTTTAGGCTCGCCGTATCTTTTAACCTCGACGTTTTCTGAGTCATTCTTCCCTATAGGAACGCTTTCGTCTATAATGTTGGGAATTAAGAGCATGATTTTCCGAATTTTACCTGATAACTCTTCTTCGTCTTTTTCAAGCGATAACAGCTTTTCAGCCTGCTCCTCGACAGTTTTTTTAGCTTCCTCCGCCTCGTCTTTTTTTCCTTTGGCGTAAAGCGCTCCGATTTCTTTTGAAATTTTGTTCCTGGACGCTCTTAAACCGTCGGCTTCTGTTTTTTTGGTGCGGTAAATTTTGTCAAGCTCTATTACCTCGTCGACTAAGGGAATTTTTTCGTCCTGAAATTTCTTTTTTATGTTTTCTTTAACGGCGTCGGGATTTTCCCGCAAAAATTTTATATCAATCATATCGGTCTCCGGGCTATTTGTTTTCTGTTTTTGACGCTAATAAGTTAGTAAGTTTAATTAAATCGTCTTTATCGTAAAAGGAAAATTCGAGCTTGCCGCCTTTAGAGGACTCTTTAACCGAAACTTTCCTGCCCAACGACTCTGTAAGGGAAATCTCGACTTCGCTATATAATGCGTCGCGGCGTTTTTTGGGTTTCTCAGATTCAGGATTCCTGTTAAGCTTTTTAATAAGATTTTCGGTTTCTCTTACCGATAATTTTTTAGATGTTATTTCGTTTAAAACCTGTGAAGTTGCGGATTTATCATTTAAAGAGAGCAATGTCCTCGCGTGTCCCGCTGAAAGAGAGCCTGAAGCGAGCGACTCTTTAGCGTCGTCCGGGAGAGTTAAAAGTCTCAAAGTGTTGGCGACGGCTGAACGTGATTTGCCGATTTTTTGGGCGGCCTCGGCTTGAGTGAGACCGAACTCGTCGATAAGGCGACTTATGCCGAGAGCTTCCTCAATAGGGTTTAAATCCTCGCGCTGAAGATTCTCAATTAAAGCCACGACGGCGACTTCGGAATCGGAAAGAGTTTTAATTATGACGGGAACTTCGCTAAGACCCGCCATGACGCTCGCCCTGAGCCGTCTTTCGCCCGCGACAAGCTGATAACCTCCGTCCGCTAACGGTCTTACTATTAAGGGCTCTAAAACGCCGTGTTCTTTAATGCTCTCGGACAGCTCCAACAGAGCGTCGTCGTCAAAACTTCGCCTCGGCTGATTTTTGTTTGGTTCTATATCGTGAATCCTGAGCATGGTAACGCCCGACCCGCCCGCTTCGTCAATGGAATTGTCGAAAAACAGCGCGTCGTAGCCTTTACCTAGCCCGCCCTTTTTTAATGACATTTTAAACGCCTTTTTAGTTTTAAAATGAAAATTTGCGATTTTATTATATGATAAACGGGAATTTTTGTCAATAAAAAAATAAACGGCGAAACATAAGCGCGATTTAAAATTATACCCCCTATTCTAATCGCTATTAGCTATCAGGTTCCAATTAAAATAAGCAAACCCCCGCCTAAATTTAGACGGGGATTGTAAAAATATTTGGAATTAAGGTCAGATCGTGATGTTTTTGCCTATGTAAACGGGGAAAGATTCGTCGCCGCTTAAGTGTTTGCCGGGTCTTACGCTTACGTATTTGTCCATTATAACGCAGTCGAGGTTTACGTTCTCGCCTATATAGCATCCTTGCATTAAAACGGAATTTTTAACGGTCGCGCCTTTTGCTATCTGAACGCCTCTGAAGAGAACGGAATTTTGGACGCTCCCGTATATTTTGCAGCCGTCGGCGATAAAGGAATTTTTAGCGCTCGATTCCGTGCCGTAAATCGTGGGCATATCGTCGTTTACTTTTGTGAAAATCGGATTTTTTCGGTTAAAAATATCGTCGCGGTTTTTAATGTCCAAAAGATCCATGTTGGCGTTATAATAGGCGTTTTGAGAATCGATAACGCGGCAGTAGGCGTTAATTTTGTAACCTAAGATGTTTAAATTGCCGACGTTTTTCATTATAATGTCTTTTTCAAAAGTCGTGTAATTTTCGGCTATGGAGCGGTTAATCATCCTCTCAAGAAGAGATTTGCGCATGACGATAAAGTTTACGCCGAAAACGCCTTCGCCGTCGATTGGAGCGGGAGGAACAGAAACTTTTGTGATTCTGCCGTTTTCGTCTAACTCCAAATGCATTACGTTGCTAAGTTTTGGGTAAGAGCCTTCTTTGTAGCAAATAGTGACGTCGGCGTTGTTGGCGATATGGTAATCGAGAAGAGAGCCGAAATCCATATTGCAGATAATATTCGTGTCGCAGAGAATAACGTATTCTTCTTTAGACATATGGATAAAGTCCATAATGTTTTCAAGAGCCTCTATTTTGCCTGAATATGAGCCCGAACCTAAATTAAAAGGCGGCAAAAGGAAAAGACCTTCGTTTTTTCTTGATAAATCCCAGGGCTTGCCCGTGCCTAAATGATCCATAAGGGAGCGGTAATTGCTCTTTGTGATGATTCCGACTTTGCATACGCCGCAGTTTACCATATTGGAAAGGGGAAAATCAATAAAACGGTACCTGCCGCCGAAAGGCACCGACGCCATAGTGCGAAGAGCGGTAAGTTCGCTTATGCAATCGCTGTAAACGTCTGTAAACAGTATGCCGAGACAGTTGTTAGCTCTCATTTTGAACGCCTCCGTTTATATCTTGCGCGACAGATTCTCTGGCTTTTATTAAAGACCCCTCGCCGACGGTAACTCCCGGGCCCACGACGCATACGCCCCACTCGCCCAAATTATCGCTTTTTTCAGGGTCTTCGCCGACTACGGCGCCGCTTTTTATAACGGCGTTCTCGGCTATCATCGCGTATTGCACTTTAGCGCCTTTTTCGATTTTGGCGCCGTTCATGACTATTGAATATTTGACCTCCGCGCCCTCCTCTATCGTTACGTTAGAGAAGAGAACAGAATATTCTATCTCGCCCTCTATGCGGCTTCCGCCCGTGATAAGGGAATTCTGCACTTTGGCTTTAGGGGAAATATACTGAGGGGGCGTCACGGGATTGTTGGAGTAAATTTTCCAGGAGCTATCGGAAAGATCGATGTTGGCGACCGGGTTTAAAAGGTCGAGATTAGCTTCCCAAAGGCTTTCTATAGTGCCTACGTCTTTCCAGTAGCCGTCGAACGGGAAAGCGTAAAGTTTCTCGCCCGACGCGTGCATGGCGGGGATTACGTCTTTGCCGAAATCGTTCGAGGAGCTTTTGTTTTGAGCGTCGGCTATAAGGTACTCCCGCAACTTGCTCCACGTGAACATATATACGCCCATGGAGGCTTTATTGGTTTTGGGTTTTTTGGGCTTTTCCTCGAAAGCGACGATCCTGTCCTCGTCGTCTGTGAGCATAAGACCGAACCTGCTCGCCTCTTCCCACGGCACTTCAAAACAGGCTATAGTGCAGGCGGCTTCTTTAGCCTTATGGTACGCGAGCATTTTGCTATAGTCCATTTTGTAGATATGATCGCCTGACAAAACCGCGACGTACCGGGGGCTGTAGCGGTCTATAAAGTCAATATTTTGGAAGATGGCGTTCGCCGTGCCGGTGTACCAATCGGTTCCTTTTATTTTTTGGTAGGGGGAAAGTATATGCACTCCCCCGCCGACTCTGTCGAGATCCCACGCCTGACCGTTGCCTATGTAGTCGTTGAGCTCTAAAGGTTGATATTGCGTTAAAACGCCTACGGTGTATATGCCGGAATTTGTGCAGTTCGAGAGCGGGAAATCGATTATCCTGTATTTTCCGCCGTATGGAACGGCGGGTTTAGCCACTTTGTTTGTGAGTACGCCGAGCCTGCTGCCTTGCCCGCCCGCTAACAGCATGGCAATGCATTCGTTTTTTCTTGCCATTTTAAAGGACTCCTTTTTAGATAACGGCTTAGTCGTTAGTTTTGTTTCTAAGTTTTAAATAGATTGTGGAAAGAGGCGCAAGGCAGAGATCTATCGATTGCTTTTCGCCGTGCATCGGAATGTTTTTTGTTTTGTAGACGCGTTTTTTAGCGTAGCCCGCGCCGCCGTAAATTTTATTGTCGCTTGAAAACACAAGATCGTAAGAGCCTTTACAGGGAACGCCTATTTTGTAAGAATCACGCGGGACGGCGGTAAAATTGCAAACGGCGATTAAGGACTCGCCTTTTTTATCGGTTCGTCTAAAGGCTATGACGGAATTGTCGCGGTCGTCGCTCACTATCCAGTTAAAGCCTTCCCACGAGTAATCGATCTCCCATAACGGAGAGTTCTCTTTGTAAAAGCGGTTCAGGTTCTTGACGTAATCATGGAGCTTTTTGTGCGAATCGTAATCAAGCAAAAACCAGTCGAGCTGTTTTTTTTCGTCCCATTCTATAAACTGACCGAACTCCTGACCCATAAAGAGAAGTTTTTTGCCGGGGTGGGCGTACATATATCCCAAAAAAGCCCTTAAAGTGTGAAACTTCTCCTGATATGAGCCGGGCATTTTATCTATGAGCGACTTTTTGCCGTGGACTACCTCGTCGTGGGAAATAGGAAGTATAAAATTCTCTGAGAAAGCGTAGAAAAATGAAAAAGTTATGAGGTTGTGGTTAAATTTTCTAAAGTAGCCGTCAAGAGAAAAATACTTAAGGATGTCGTTCATCCAGCCCATGTTCCATTTAAAGTTAAAACCTAAACCGCCGTCGTTAACGGGCTTTGTGACAAGGGGCCAGGCGGTGCTCTCCTCGGCTATCATAAGGGTTTCGGGGTGTTCTCTAAAAATTACTTCGTTAAGTTTTTTAAGGAAATCAATGGCTTCTAAATTCTCTTTCCCTCCGTATTTGTTGGGAATCCACTGACCGTCGTCCCTGTCGTAATCAAGGTAGAGCATGGACGCTACCGCGTCGACTCTTAAGCCGTCTATGTGGTATTTGTTAAGCCAAAACTCGGCGCTTGAGAGAAGAAAACTTCTGACTTCGTTTTTGCCGTAATCAAAAACTTTAGTGCCCCACGAGTAGTGTTCGCCTTTTTTAGGGTCTTTGTACTCATAACACGCCTCGCCGTCAAACTCGTAAAGCCCGGGCGCGTCTTTCGGAAAATGAGCGGGAACCCAGTCGAGTATAACCCCGATGTTATTTTTGTGACATTCGTTAATAAGGTAAGCGAAATCCCGGGGCGAGCCGTAACGGGAAGTGGGGGCGAAATAGCCCGTAACCTGATAGCCCCACGAGCCGTCGAAAGGGTATTCGGTAAGCGGAAGAAATTCTATGTGGGTGTAGCCCATTTCCTTAACGTATGGAACTAAAGACGCGGCGACGTCGCGGTAAGAGTAAAAATTCCCGTCGTCGTGCATACGCCACGAGCCTAAATGAACTTCGTATATATTGACGGGCGAATCATATATGGAATTATTTTTTTTATTGTTAATCCAGTCGCCGTCGCTCCATGAAAAACAATCTAAATCGTATATTTTCGACGCGGAACCGGGTCTTGTTTCAGTGTGGAAACCGTAAGGGTCGGCTTTCATAATACGCTTGCCGGATTTAGTAAGTATGGAGTATTTGTACGCGTCGTATACTTTAAGACCGGGGATAACGGCTTCCCATATTTCGCCGTCGGGGAGCTTTTCCATGGGATTCTCGTCATAAGACCAGTTGTTAAAGCCGCCGGACACTGAAACGGAAACGGCTGAAGGCGCCCAAACTCTAAACACGGTTTCCCCCGAAGGAAGCATATGCGCGCCTAAAAATTCGTATGCGCGGGCGTTGCTGCCTTCATGAAAAAGGTATATTGGAGTATCTAAGTTGCTCTGGGGGCGTTCAAGCATTGAGTTAACCCTCTCAAAAAAATATTCATATACATTCTAACAAATAAAGCACACGTTTGCAAGGGATTTTTTGATTAAATTGCTAAAAACACTTACAATTATTAAAGTAGTTTATTGTGTTTATTGCACAAAACGCTTTTTAGTCGGCAGCGGTC
>CAYUEV010000060.1:0-7127 GCA_964443825.1 uncultured Eubacteriales bacterium | reverse complement strand
TTAAAGGTTAAGCCCGTCGACCCAAATTTTTAAGTCGTCGACGGATACGGAGCCGCCAAGTCTTTTGCCCTCTTCAACTTTTGCGGCGGAGCCTATTATCTCCTGTATTCTCTCAGCCGTTTTTCCTATTCCGCTGCCGCCTGAAGTGCAAAACGGAATAATTTTTTTGCCTGAAAAATCGTAAGAATCAAGAAACGTGTCGACGACGCTCGGCTCTCTCCCCCACCATACGGGGAAACCTATAAAAACGTCGTCATATTCGTTAAAATTCTCGACTTTTCCTAAAATTTCCGGGCGACAGTTTAAGTCGCTCATCTCGACTGTGCTTCTTGACTGCTTATTTTTCCAGTCAAGGTCTTCGCTTGTATAAGGAGTCGCCGGTTTAATCTCAAATAAATCGGCGTTCTCGGCTTGCGCAAGTTCCTTGGCGACTTCCCTTGTAACGCCGCCTACTGAAAAATACGCTACTAAAACTTTACTCATTATTTTTCTCCTTTAATTTGTTAAAATTGTTTTGCTTATTTGTGAGCTTTCCGATAATTTCGTAAAGAATACTATATAAAGCCCGGGCTTTTTGGGGGTCAAGCGATATACACGCCCCTAAGCGTTCGGGAATTAAGACGGCTTTCTCTTTAAGGGATTCGCCTTCTTTTGTTATCGTGACGATTAAATCCCGTTCGTCTTTTGAGGATCTTTTTCTTGTAATATAGCCTTTTTCCTCGAGGCGCTTTAAAAGAGGCGTTAACGTGCTTGAGTCAAGAAAAAGGCGTTCGCCCAAATCTTTAACTCTAAGCTCGCTTTGCTCCCAAAGAACCATCATCGTAATATACTGGGTGTAAGTGAGATTTAGCTCGTCTAAATAAGGCTTGTAAGCTTTCACAATCTCCTTAGCGCAAGCGTAAAGCGGGAAGCAAAGCTGATTGGAAAGTTTCAAGGCGTCGTATCGGTTATCCATTTTGACGCTTCTTTCGTGGTTTTAGTTTAAAGCGTAAAATTAAAGTCTAAAGTATCTCTTTTATTTTTGATTTTACAACGTCTAAAGACTCGGTTGGCTCAAAACGGGCGACAATTTCTCCCTGCCTGTTTATAAGGAACTTCGTAAAGTTCCATTTAATATTGCCGTTGTTCTTGTAATCTTTGTCCATCATTTTCGCGGCGCCTTTAAGGACGATACTCATAGCGCCTTTGAAGCCTTCGAAAGTCGTGTTCGACGTAAGATACTTATAAAGCGGTATGGCGTTCTCGCCGTTTACGTCGATTTTGGCGAATTGCGGGAAAGTTATATCGTACTTCCCTGTGCAAAAATTGTGAATTTCCTCGTCGCTGCCGGGCGCCTGCTTAAAAAACTGATTGCAAGGGAAATCAAGTATTTCGAACCCGTCGTCGTGAAATTCCCGGTAAATGTTCTCCAGCTCTTCATACTGGGGCGTAAAGCCGCAGCCGGTGGCGGTGTTCACGATTAAAAGGACTTTGCCTTTGTAATCGGAAAGCGAAACGTCGCTATTGTCCCGTGTTTTTACTGTAAAATCATAAATTCCCATATGAAACCCTCCATATTGATTTTGCAAGATTTAATCTTGCGCTATTGATGTTTTAATTGTATCACGATTTTTATTTTTGTCAAGAGGTTTATCCGTAAAATTTTAAAATTTTTTTTGATAATTTATGAATTTTTTTGATATTTTAAAGGCGATTTAGCCGACGCTTTAAAATTGCTTTTTATACGCTAAATTTGGGCGGTTCAAAGCGACGGCAAGAATCGCTCTTTCCGCCGATTAGATTTAAAGAGCATGTAAATAGAATTTTAAAATCGGACAAATTTTTAGGGGGACAAGTCTTTATCGCGATAGTAAAACGCCCTTTTTCGGCTGAATTTCAACATAAGTAAAATTTTAAAAATAATAAGCTCGGTAATTTTATTTTCTCGATAAAATTTTCGGGTTAAATTTTTTCAAATTCGGAATAACGTTCGCCCGCGGTAAAGCTTGCGATAAGGTAAAGTACGGCGAAAAGCTTAAGCGTCTATAGACTATTTTTAGATTGCGATTCTCATATAAGGCGCGTTTAAAGGGCGCCTACCCTCTAAAACTTAAAAGCGCGAAAAAAAAGAGCTTTTGTTATAAAACAAAAACTCTTGTGGTGGAGCCGGAGGGACTCGAACCCACGACCTCACGGATGTGAACCGTGCGCTCTAACCGGCTGAGCTACGGCTCCGCGCAAATATTATTTTTTATCTTAATGCGATACGACTTACGCCCGCCCGGAGGGATTCGAACCCCCGTTCTCCAGAATCGGAATCTGCCGCGTTATCCAAACTGCGCCACGGGCGGATTTTTGCCCGCCGCTAAACGTTAAAGCGGAAAAGAACTATATCGCCGTCCTGCATGACGTAATCCTTGCCTTCGGAACGAACAAGACCTTTTTCTTTAGCCGCCGCCATCGAACCGCACTCCATAAGATCGTCAAACGAAACGACCTCGGCTCTTATAAAGCCTCTTTCAAAGTCGGAGTGAATTTTACCCGCCGCTTTTGGGGCTTTCGTGCCTTTTTTGATGGTCCAGGCCCTGACTTCGGGTTTTCCCGCGGTAAGATATGACATAAGCCCTAATAAATCATAACTTTTTTTGACGAGATTGTCAAGACCCGATTGCTCTATTCCGAGTTCGTTTAAAAAAAGTTTTTTTTCGTCGGGGTCTAAAGAGGCGATCTGCGCCTCAAGCTCCGCGCAAATCGGGAGAACCTCGGCGCCTTCTTTGCCAGCCAAGTTTTTTACGGCTAAATAATTTTTGTTATTTAATATGCCTTCCGAAAAATCGTCCTCGCTCATATTGCAGGCGTATATAACGGGCTTCGCCGTAAGAAGCGAAACAGAGTCGAGGATTTCTTTCTCGTCGTCGCTCATGGCGACGGCTCTCGCGCATACGCCGTCGTTTAAAGAAAAGCGAATTCTCTCTAAAAACTCGACTTCCCTAAAAAGCGACTTATCGCCTTTTAAGGCTTTGCGATCCTTATCTATTCGCCTGTTAAGGACTTCTAAATCGGATAAAATAAGCTCGTAATTTATTGTTTCAATATCCCTTACGGGGTCGATATTGCCTTCTACGTGGACAATATCGTCGTTTTCAAAGCACCTTACGACGTGGACTACGGCGTCGACTTCTCTTATATGAGAGAGAAACTTATTGCCCAAACCCTCGCCTTTCGACGCGCCTTTTACAAGACCGGCTATATCGACAAATTCTATTACGGCGGGAGTGAACTTTACGGGGTCGTACATCTCACGCAACTTATCAAGGCGGTAATCGGGTACCGACACAACGCCTACGTTAGGCTCAATCGTGCAAAAAGGATAATTCGCCGACTGCGCCCCCGCGTTTGTGAGAGCGTTGAAAAGCGTGCTCTTCCCGACGTTGGGAAGACCTACTATTCCGAGTTTCATAAGTTACCACCTTAAAGGGGTTAAAAATCAGTTTTCAACGTTATCGGGGCTTACGGTAGTTTTTTTAACGTCTATTTTGCCGTAGCGGCTGCCTTCTAAATCGTTTTTAGGCTCTCTGTCTTTGGGGACGTCGGGCTGATAAGCGCTCCTCTTGCCGCCGCGCTGTTTATTATAGCCGCCTCTTCCTCTTCCGCCGTAGGAAGAACTTCTGCCCCTTCCCTGACGAGCGGACGCTACGCCTTCCTCTAAAGCGATAACTACTCTTCTATCTTCGTCATATCCTACGGAATAAGACGTTACTCCCTCTATTTCCTGGATGGTAGTGTGAATTATTCTTCTCTCATACGGGTTCATCGGGTTTAATTTGACGTTTCTGCCGTATTTTAGGACTTGCCTCGCCGACCTCTGGGCGACCTCTTTTAAGCTCTCGACTCTTTTTTCTCTGTAATCGGAAGTGTTAAGAGACACTTTTCTATTGCTGTCGGTATGTTTATTGGCGAAAAGCCTTACCAAATACTGAATAGCGTCGAGCGTTTCGCCGTGTCTGCCGATTAGAGCGCCGTAACCGCCTTGGGTGGCGAGCTCGTAAACCGTCTCGTTCTCTCCTTCGCTTGTCGTAATGGTTACCTCAATGCCCATACCTTTAACTATCGTTTCAATGTAGCTTCTGATTTTGGCGTCCTCTTCTTCGGTAAGTCTTTCGGACGAGTTTCTTTTAGCGCGTTCCGGCTCTTCAGTCTCTTCCGGCTTTATGGGGACTTCCTTTTTTTTGTTTTGAACGGGTTTTGAGACGGGCTTCTCTACCGTCTGCCTTACGGTTTCGGGCTTCTTATTATCCGAAACAACTTCTTTAGACTCGGTCTCTTTTACTTCATAATAAGCTCTAACTTTAGCGTCTTTTCCGCCAAACAGCCCGAGAACTTTCTTTTGCGCGTCCTGTATGACGTCAAATTTAACGTCGGCGTATTCCGGCGCGTTAAGTTCCGCCTTGGCCTTCTCTATGGCCTCGTCGCGAGTAGGCGCGGTTGCTATGGCTTCTTTGATCATTTTTTCACCTCATTGTTAAGATAGCGTATATATATTGTTACGTTTAATTTTGATTTTGAGAAAACTCCAAAAGCTTTATAACGTGAGCTTCTCTTGAGCGTCTTTCAACGGTTTCGTCTATCATGGCGTTCGCGATAACTTTCTGGGGACTGTGAGTTTTCCCGAGAACTAAAGTCTGGATAAGTGTGAAAAAGCTCGACATTATCCAATAAACGCCTACGCCCGCGGGGAACAGGAACGTGAACCACACCGACATAATGGGTGAAAACAACATCATGCAGCCGTTAGCGGGACTTTTCGCCATTTCGGGGTTAGTCTGTTTCTGCCTATGCATCATAACGGCGCTTGTGATAACGCTTAAAAGAAGGACGGTTCCGGGAATTATCCATAAAAGACTCGGATCTTTTATCGACGGACTTTGCGTTAAGTCTATGCCCTTTAACATGAACTCGTCTTTAAGTTTAAGTATTTCGACGCTGTAATTGGACAAGACGCTCGGCATATTGTCGGCGTTTAAAGCGGAAAGCAGCTGAATTTCAAAGTTCCTGGCCCCATCGCCCGTAGTCGCTACGCCGATAGCCTGAGCGGCTTTTAATAAAATCTCGTCGGATATCGCCAAAACTCTTGAAAGAGGAGCGTATACGACGCCGTAAAGACCTATCATGACGGGAAACTGAATAAGCATCGGCAAGCATCCGCCCGCCATCGCGCTGTAGCCTTCTTTTTGGTAGAGAGCCTGCGTTTCCTCCTGCATTTTTATTTGCATCTCGCGGGAAATCTGCTGACCGCCCGCCATATATCTTTGCCTTATCCTATTGATTTTAGGCTGAAGCCTTAACTGTTTTGCGGAGCCTTTTTGCTGACTTATAGCCGATGGCAATAAAATCAGTTTTACAAGCAGAACAAGCGAAAAAAGCGATAACAGGTAATTTTCCGAAAAATTATAGAAAAAGTGCAGAACATAGCCGAAAGGAACGGCTAATGCGTTGTAGATTGCCTGCATAAATATTCCTCGCGCATAATAAAGAAATTTTTAACAAATTTCTTATTGTATATGTTTTTCTTTTTTTATTTTCTCTCTAAGATCCGGAACGGGATCCACGCCGCCCGGGAACAGGATATTGCACCTTAAAATTCTTTTTATTCCCAGAAAAAGACCCCTAAAAGCGCCATAACGCTCTATCGCCTCCAGCGTGTAATTAGAGCAGGTGGGGTAATATCTGCACATAGGGGGCAAAAGAGGGGAAATTCTTCTTTGATAAAATCTTATGATTTTAACGAGCAGATTTTTCATCTGAGGTTTTAGACGCTTCTCTCAAAATAAGGCGAAAGGGCGTCGAGCATGATTTTTTTGATTTCGTCCGTTTTTTTATGAACGGTGCGCGATCTCGCGACAAAAACAAAATCATAACCGTTTTTTAAGGGCTTGTCTATCAACCTGAACGCTTCCCTTATAACGCGCCTCGCCCTGTTGCGCTCGACGGCGTTTCCGATTTTTTTACTCGCCGTTATACCTATACGGCATAAACCCGCGCGGTTCTTTACTGTATAAACCACCAACGCGGGATTCGTATATGATTTGCCCCGTTTATACGCTCTTTTAAAGTCGGAGTTCTTTTTTAATGTTTCGACGCTCGGCAAGACGTTCGCCATATTCTAAGGATTAGTAAGAAAGCGCCTTCCTGCCTTTCGCTCTGCGGCGGGCGAGAACTTTACGACCGTTCCTTGTGGACATCCTCTGACGAAAGCCGTGAACTTTTTGTCTTTGCCTTTTTTTAGGCTGATATGTTCTTTTCATTTTAAGAATCTCCTGTATGTAAAAATAAATATAACGGAATTTATCCACGTATCTCTTTAATTATACATCAAAACAAAGTAAAATGTCAAGAAAATTTTAGTTGTACGCGGATATGTTAAAATACGTTAAAAACGCGTTAAAAAATTATTAACTTTAAAAATGACCCCGTATTTCAGAGGTCGTTTTATTCTTTTTGAACGGTTTACGCCACTGTTTCAGATGAGAAATCCTGGTCGTTGCACGAGCAGGAAACGTAATTTTCTTCAGTGTTGCCGGTCTGCTGTTTTTTAGCGGAAATCTTCTTAAGGCATTTGGATACTACCGCGATAACGCCCGCGATGACGGCGATAACGGCGAGTACTTTTAAAAGCTTTTTCATAATGGGACAGTCCTTTCAATAAAATTAAAATTTAAAAGCTCGCTTATAAAAAATTACGAGCTGTTAAAGACTTTTACGCGTTAGACTTATTAAGTCTCAAAGCGAGAGCGGATTTCTTCCTTGCCGCGTTGTTTTTATGGATAAGACCTTTAGCGGCCGCCTGATCTATTTTTTTCTGAGCCGCTTTAACAACTTCCGCCTTGTCGGGAGCGTTGTCCTTGATAGCCGCGTCGGCTTTCTTTATAGCGGTTTTAAGGGCGGAATTAGCGGATTTATTACGCATAGCTTTAGTGCGGTTGACTATTACGCGCTTTTTCGCGGATTTAATGTTAGCCACGGTGCACACCTCCTTTTGGAATTTGGGAATCGGCGGACGAAAGTCAAACTAAACGCCCAAAAACAGCCGATTTTTATCTTATGGCAATAAGAATATCACAATATTGGAAAAATTGCAAGCGTTTTTT
>CAYUEV010000059.1:0-7245 GCA_964443825.1 uncultured Eubacteriales bacterium | reverse complement strand
TTAGGTATCATTAAAATCACCTTTCATTTATAACGCTATGGTATATTAAAACTCAATAAACAATAGTCAAAATCGCTAAAAAAGGATATAAAATTTTAAAGTTTTTCTTGCGTTTTACAATAAAATATGGTAAAATGTATTCGTGAAAATTTTTAAAAAGGAGCTGTTTTTATGGCGGACAGAATTGTGCTTAACCCCGTATCTTACCACGGCAAAGGGGCTATCGAGAATATTTTGCCGGAACTTTTAAGGAGAGGCTTTAAAAAAGCTTTCGTCGCGACCGACCCCGATCTTATTAAATTCGGCGTTACTAAAAAAATAACCGATCTCTTAGATAACGGGAACTTCCCTTATGAAATATACGACGATATTAAACCGAACCCCACCATAGAAAACGTTAAAAACGGCGTGGAGAGCTTTAAAAAGAGCGGTGCCGACTCAATAATCGCCGTAGGCGGCGGATCGGCCATGGATACCGCTAAAGCCATAGGCGTTATTATCGAGAACCCGGAATTTTCGGACGTTCGCTCCCTCGAGGGCGTCGCGCCTACTAAAAAACACGCCGTATTTACCATAGCCGTGCCGACCACGGCGGGAACCGCCGCCGAGGTCACCATAAATTACGTCATAACCGACGTTGAAAAAAAGCGCAAATTCGTGTGCGTAGACGTAAACGATATTCCGGAGGTAGCGGTCGTAGACCCCTGTATGACGGCGACTATGCCTAAAGGTTTGACCGCCGCCACGGGTATGGACGCTTTAACTCACGCCATTGAGGGATATATCACGAAAGGTCATTGTCCAATATCCGATATGTTCCATTTAGAGGCTATCCGCTTAATCTCCCAAAACCTGCGCGGCGCCGTCGAAAATACCGAAGAGGGCAGAACGGGAATGGCTTTAGGTCAGTATATAGCCGGAATGGGATTTTCAAACGTAGGCCTTGGAATAGTCCACTCCATGGCTCATGGTTTAAGCGCCCTTTACGACACTCCTCACGGCGTGGCGTGCGCTATTATTCTCCCAACGGGCTTAGAGTATAACGCGCCCGTAGCCGGAGAACGCTACCGCGCCATAGGAAAAGCGATGGGAGTCGCCGATCTTGACGGAATGGACGATAAAGAGGCCGCCCAAAGCGCTATAAAAGCCGTTAAAAAGCTTTCAAGCGACGTAGGAATACCCGAGAACCTTAAGGGAATACTAAAAGAAGAAGATATAGATTTCTTATCGGAATCGGCGTTTAAAGACGCGTGCCGCCCCGGAAACCCGCGCGACACGAGCGTAGACGAAATAAAAGAACTGTATAAATCTTTGCTGTAGAATAAAATCCCGCCGTTTTAAGTCGTTTACCGAAGACGTAAATTTAGACGTCTCTAAAAGCGGCGGGGCGATTTAAGCCGCTTGGGTCATTCCATTAAAGCCGGGTCGTCGTCGGACGCCGATACCGCGTCTATGTCTTTTAATTTCTTTAACATAAGACCGCTTCGCTTCGCCGCCTCGTCGACGGTTTGGTCGGCTTCGCCCAATTTCTTTTTTATTTTCAGTAAAAGCGCGTCGAATTTATCATACTGACTTTTTATATTCCCTAAAAGGATTTTTATCTCGTTCGCTTTTTCGTTTACGGCTAAAGTCTTAAATCCCATGGCGAATGAGTTTAGAAGAGCGGTAATCGTCGTGGGTCCCGCCACCATTACGCTGTAATCCGTCTGGATTTTCTCAAGTACGCCGGTTTTTGACGACACGATCTCGGCGTAAAGTCCCTCGGTCGCGAGGTACATTATGGCGAAAGGCGTAGTGTCGGGCGCGCTTATATATTTGTTCACGGCTTTCGCCTCTTCCAATACCCTTCTTTCAAGGGCTTTTTTAGCTTGAGCCAGTTCCTCTAAATTACCGCTGTCCGACGCGGCGCATACCTTTACATAATCTTCCATCGGGAATTTTGAGTCGATAGGAAGATAAGAAACTCCGCCGCCGTCCGACGAAGGGATTTTCACCGCGAATTCCACAACTTCCGAAACGCCAGACGGGTGGTAATTTTTTACATACATTCCGGGAATAATCTGATCGAGTATGTTTTCAAGCTGATATTCCGCCCAGGATCCCCTTGTCTTAACGTTCGTCAATATCCTGTTTAAGTTCGTGACGTTTTGCGTAATGCCGCCTGAGAGTTCTTTCATCTCGCCTAACGACGTATAGAGTTTTTCAAGCTGCCCCGAGACCGTCTTAAACGAACTGTCAAGACGCGTAGTCAATGTGGACGTGAGTTTTTCGTCGACTGTGGCTCTCATTTCTTCCAATTTCTTCTCGTTGCCGGCTCGTATTTTTTCTATAGACTCCGATACGGCGGAGGTCATTTTTTCTATGGAAGAAGAAACGTCGCCCGCCATTTTTTCCGTGGACGTCTTAATGGTCGCCGTCATATCGTTGTTTTGTTTAATTATGCTTTCGCGCATACCGTTTAAGGACTCGTTGATGTTTACGGTTACTTTTCTTTGATATTCAAGATTTCTCTCGGTATTTTCGCTAAGCTTATTGTTAATCTCCGATAAAGCGGCGGACGTTTCGCGTCTGTTATTGGAGAACTCCTGCGACAATACGTTCAAAAGAGAATCTATTTTTCCTTCAACGGACTCGTTTTTCCCGTCTTGCGTATGTTTCTTCGCCGCTTTCATGGAAAATACTACCGCCAATATGGACATAACGGCGGTTACGACCATAAGCGCGAACACAACAATTTCCATTTTGACCGCCCTCCGACAATTATAGCAAAAAAATTATAATTTGTCAAAAAAATTTTTATACTTATGGAAAACGCGGTTTTGTTTTGGTATAATTTAAGAAAATACTCTAAACGGAGCTTTACATAAATTGAAAAAATATTTTTCCGTTTTTTTAGCTTTAGTAATAATCGCGGTTTCGCTCTGTTCCTGCGGCGCAAACGAGCGGGAAACAGAGCTTTATTACCCCGTGTCGTCCGATTTTATTACGCTCGACCCTCAGATTGTAAACGACGTTTCAGGAAAAATAATCGCCTACAACTGCTTTGAGGGACTTATGAGAGTCGATAAAGACGGGAAAGTAGTCCCCGCCGGCGCTGAAAGTTACAATGTTTCGAGCGATTCTTTAACATACGTTTTCAATTTGAGAAAAGACGCCAAATGGTATTTAACAAATACTTCTAAAGAAAAGTTGAGCGACGAAGACCCCGATAAATCGCCGCTCCCTGAAAATTTTGACGACAGAGTGACGGCTAAAGATTACGTTTTCGGTTTAAGACGCGCCGTCGACCCCGCGACGGGTTCATGGGGCGGAAAGTATCTATCTTCAATCAAAAACGCCAAAGACGTTTTAAACGGGAAGAAAAACCCTTCGGAAATAGGCGCGGAAGCTTTAGACGATTTCACATTAAAAATAACTTTAGAACATGAGGACCCGGATTTTTTATATTATTTAACGAGACTCGCGTCGACTCCATGTAACGAATCGTTTTTTAACGCTTGCAAAGGCAGATACGGTCTTTCAATGGAATACACTCTTTGCAACGGGGCGTACATGGTCTTCCGCTGGACTTTAGGGTCTGTTATAAGGCTCGAAAAAAATAAGCTCTACACGGGACCCGATAAAGCTAAAAACACGAGGGTTTGGGTTTATTGCACGGGCGACGCGCCGATTTCGGAAAAATTAAAAGAAGGGCCGTACTTCGCGGGATATGTGACGGCCGAAGAGTCGCTCCAGTTTAAAAACAAGGAAGATTATACGCTGACTCCGAGAAGCGACGTTCTCTGGGGGTATTGGTTTAATTTTAAATCGGATATTTTTTCGTCCTCTAATATGAGAAATGCGTTCGCGTCTTCCGTCGATAAATCCGTCCTCATTCCTCCCGATTACATAGAAAAACCTTACGACAGGCTTCTTCTGTCGTCGCTTTCGCCTTTTTATGATTTCGCCCCCAAACCTTTGGCTTATAATGAAGAAGCCGCCGGAAATTATTATAAATCCGCTCTTTTAAATGATGAAAATATAAATGACGAGGACACGGTAACGGTTCTCACCTGCGACGACTTTTCAGACGGCGTAAAAGAGCAAATACAGCTGTGGCAAAAAATTCTCGGGATAGACGTTAAAATAAAATCCCTTGAAAGACAAGAAGCTTTAGCGCTTTTTAACGCCGGAGATTACGAGCTGGCGTTCATGCCGCTTTCCGTTACGGCGGGCAGCTCCGCGGAATTTTTTAGAATGTTCGCGTCGTCGTCAGATTATAACGTAGCGGGATATGAAAATCCCGATTACGATAAAGCTTTAAATTCCATGTCGCTCGATATGGATTCGCAAAAAATTTCCGAAGTATATAAAAATTTAGAACAGACGTTAATATCGGACTGCGTCGTCGTTCCCGCTTTTACGGAAGCGTCGTATTTCGTCGTGAACAGCGATGTGCAAGGCGTATACTCGTTTTCGGACGGAGAAGTGTACTTCAGGGACGCGGTTTTAGTCTAAAAAAGGAATGATTGTATGTCGGTAATAAGACCTTTTAAAGCGGTAAGACCAAAAAATGAGTACGCGTCTAAAGTCGCGGCGCTCCCTTACGACGTTATGAACAGCGAAGAAGCGCGGGAAGCCGTTAAAGGCAAGCCTTATTCTTTTATTCACGTCGATAAAGCGGAGGTGGATTTGCCTCCCGACACATATATTTACGACGAAAAAGTCTATATTAAAGCTAAAGAAAATCTTGAAAAACTAAAAAACGACGGCGTCCTTACAAAGGACAAAAAGCCGTTGCTGTATGTCTACAGGCAAGTTATGGACGGAAGAGTTCAAACGGGACTCGTGGGGTGCGCGTCGATCGACGACTACCTTAATAACGTCATAAAAAAACATGAACTGACGAGAGAAGATAAAGAGCGCGACAGAATAAATCACGTCGATTACTGCGACGCGAACACCGGACCTATATTTTTAACGTACAAAGGCAATCGTGAAATTGACGATATAATAAATAAATACGTTAAAAAAGAACCGTGGTGCGATTTTTTAAGCGATAACGTAAAAAACGCCGCCTGGGTAATAGACGACGAGCGCGATATAGAAAAGTTAGTAAATCTTTTTAAAAAAGTGCCCTGCCTTTATATAGCGGACGGTCACCACAGAGCGGCCTCGGCCGTGAAAGTCGGATTAAAAAGGCGCGAAAAATTCCCGTCCTACGACGGAACGGAAGAGTTTAACTATTTTTTGGCGGTTTACTTTAAAAGCGAAGACCTCTCTATAATGGACTACAACAGAGTAATAGCCGATTTAAACGAGCTTACCGAAGATGAGATAATAGAAAAAATATCGGAAAAATTCTACATAAAAAAAGCTGAAACCGCGCCCTACCGCCCCGAAAGCAAACATACTTTCGGTATGTATCTTAAAAAGGAATGGTACAAATTAAAGGCGAAAGACGGCTCTTTTAATGAGGACGACCCCGTTGAAAACCTCGACGTGTCGATACTTCAAAATAATATTATAGAGTCCGTGTTCGGCATTTCCGACCCCAGAACAGACGCGAGAATTGACTTTGTGGGCGGAATAAGAGGACTTTCCGAGCTTGAAAGACGATGCGAGACCGATATGAAGGCGGCGTTTTCACTGTATCCTACGTCCATAGACGACCTTATGGCTATAGCCGACGCCGGAAAGACCATGCCGCCTAAATCAACGTGGTTCGAACCGAAACTTTTAAGCGGGCTTTTTATACATGAGTTAAGCTAAATTAAAGCTAACAAAAAAGGCGCGAAACCCGCGCCTTTTATTTGTTAAATTTTACTGTTTAGCCCCGCCGTCAAACATCTCAAGAGTCTTTAAACTGATGGCGTAACATCCGGCGATACCGTCTAAATTCATATTGTCGTATGTGTCTCTTCTCGTGTGGTAGTAATCTTCGAGTTTATGGTTCAGCCCCGTAACGCCCGTAACTCTGAAGCCGCCCTGAGCGAAAGCCGCAGAGTCCGTAGCTCCTCCTAAAGGCGGAACCCAGCCTTTTTTACACGGGATATTGATTTCTTTTGCCGCTTCCATAAAGAGATCCGACACGTCTTTATCGGCTTTGACCGTACCGTTTAAGTCGCGGTAGTTTACCATAAGGTATTTTGGATCGTGAATCGTATCGAAAGAATAAATGAATGTGGGAACGTCCTGGAATTCGCCTTTATGCTGCTCGCACCACGCTTTAGCGCCGCGAAGACCGGCTTCCTCGGAACCTGTGAGAATTACGCCTATCTCGGTATTTTCAGAAGTAATCCCCGCTTCTTTAAGGGCTTTTAATATTGTAATTCCCATATAGCAGCCCGTAAGGTTGTCGTTCGCTCCGTCAACCACTCTGTTTTTGTTCCACATCCAGTAAAGACCCACTAAAAACGGAATGAAAATAAAACCTATAAGACCCGCTTTAAAAAGCCCGCTGGATCTGTCTATAGGGGAGAACCCGACGCCGTTTTGAACGACGCTTATTATTGAGAGAACAAGGTAATAAACCGCGCCCAAGGCGCAAGTAACGGCGTGAATATCAAAACCTACGCCGCCGAATTTGTAGTTTACGGGCCACTCCCAAGCGGCGTCCGGATGACCGTTAAAGATTATACGGCGTTTCACTTCGCCTGAACACTTCTTAATAGCCGTGACGTTATGACCCGTCTTTTCGGGGAAAAACGCGTCCACGAATTTTTTATATAAGCCGAATTGCATAAAGACAATAAAAAGACCCGCTATAATAAATACGACGGAGGCTATCGGGAAAAAGAAGAAAAGAGGGATGGACACAAGGACAAAAGTTATTGTAAAGTAAATCCAGCCGAAAAACGAACCGGGATTTTCTTTAAAGGATTCGATTTTTACGTCTTCGCATCCGCAGTCTTTTTTTAGGACGTCCGCCATATACTCGCACGCCTGTAATTCGCCTTTCGAGCCGGGCGAACGTTTTTCAAAGGTTTTTATTATATGCGTAATTTCTTTTTGCATATATTTCGCGGCTTCGTCTTTCTTGTCAATAAGTTTTTTAAGATCCATAGTTCTCCCTCGTTCTGTAAGATAAAAGAGTTTAAAAATGTGACTATGGGTTAGATTAACATAATAATATATTATCAGCGTTAATTAAATTTTACCAAAATGTAAATAGAGTATAAACGAAATATTATCTGTTAAAAAGAAATTTATATTTTAGACAATAGACGACAGATAATAGAATCGTAAAAACAGATAGTTTTGCCA
>CAYUEV010000058.1:0-7383 GCA_964443825.1 uncultured Eubacteriales bacterium | reverse complement strand
CCGATACGTTTAGAGCCGCGGCTATTGACCAGCTCGATATTTGGGCGAAGAGAGCGGACGTCGAAATTATAAAGCACAGCGAAGGGGCGGATCCCGCCGCCGTTATATACGATACAATTCAAGCCGGAAAAGCGAGAATGGCGGATATTCTTATTTGCGATACGGCGGGAAGACTCCACAACAAAAAGAACCTTATGGAGGAGCTTAAAAAAATCTACAGGGTGATAGACAGAGAACTACCGTATTCCGACAGAGAAGTTCTTTTGGTTCTTGACGCGACGACGGGTCAAAACGCCGTAAATCAAGCGAGGGAATTTATGAACGTCGCCGAGATTACGGGAATAGTACTGACTAAGCTTGACGGCACGGCGAGAGGCGGCGTCGTTTTGGCGATAAAGAACGAACTTAAAATCCCGGTTAAATTTATAGGCGTGGGCGAGGGTTTAGACGACCTTCAGCCGTTTAACCCAAAGATGTTCGCCGAGAGCTTATTTGATGAAATGCCTGAAAACTATAAAGAAATTGAAAGCGAGGCGCTTCCTGTATATGAAAAACCGCTCGAAAAAGTTGAACTCACAGACACAAGCGAAGCCGAACAGGCGATCGAAGAGTTTGTTGAAGAGATTATGGATATTAGCGAAGAGGTTGGACACGGCGGCGTACCAGACGGGGATAACGAATATAAAGATGATTCCGAGGGAGAATATCCCGAAGGAGATAAGTCTGGAGATGAGGGAAGCGTTCAGCCAAGCGAACAGGAACAGGAGAACGAAGCCGAAGAAGCCCCCGAAACAGAGGAAACGCCCGCAGCTGAGGACGATAGTGGAGAGGACTCCGATCTTGATACACTCTACGGTGAGATCGATAAATTCTATCTCTAAGTTTTTAGGGAAAGGCGAAGTTTTATAAATTTATAGCGATATGAAAATACTTGCGGCTACTCATAATTTAAAAAAACTCGGCGAGTTAAAAAGGATATTATCGCCGCTGGGAATAGAGATAATAACCTTGGATATTTGCGAACCTGACGAAACCGGGACGACGTTTTCCGAAAACGCGCGTATAAAAGCGGAATCGGGTCTAAATGAAACCGGGCTGATTACAGTCGCGGACGATTCGGGTCTCTGTGTGGACGCTTTAGGCGGAAGACCGGGAGTATACTCGGCAAGGTACGCGGGCGGGGCTGATACGCCTTATTCCTATAAAATAGAATACCTTTTAAACGAGATGAAAGACGTCTCGATTGAAAATCGCGCGGCGAGATTCGTAAGCTCAATCTGCTGCGTTTTCCCGAACGGCGACTCTATAGAGGCCGAAGGAACTTGCGAAGGAATAATAGGATTTGAGCCTCGGGGCGAAAACGGATTTGGTTACGACCCCGTATTTTACGTAGGCGGCAAGTCTTTCGCGGAACTTTCGCCAAAGGATAAGGACAAAATCAGCCACAGGGGAAAAGCCCTTAATATATTTTACGGCAAATTGGAAAAATATATGAAAGGAAATAACACATGACGGGAAAAGAGAGAGCCGCTTTAAGATCAAGAGCAAATTCTTTGGACGCGCTTTTTCAAATCGGCAAGGGCGGCGTATCGGACGCATTTATAGAACAAGTCGACGGGGCGTTAAACAAAAGAGAGCTTATTAAATTTAAAGTCCTTTTAGACTCTTCGCCCATAAAACCTAAAGAAGCGGCAGAGATAACGTCTTTAAAAACCCACGCCGACGTTATACAGGTTATAGGCGGCGTCGTTGTGCTTTACAGGTATAACCCGGAACTTCACGAGGAAAAATCAGAAGCCGTAAAAACTCGCGCTAAAGTTAAAAAAGTTTATAGGCCCGTTTCAAATAAACAACTTAATAATAAAAATAATCGTAAAATCGCCGCTTTAAAACGAAAAAAATGAAATTAGGCGTTTACGGGGGGAGTTTTAACCCTCCACATCTCGGTCATTTAAACCTCGCTTTAGAGCTTTCTGAAGTTTTAGACCTTAAAAATGTCATTGTAATCCCCTCTAATATATCGCCCCAGAAAGAAAACGACGGGGGAGTCGAGCCTTATCACAGGGTCAATATGTGTAAAATCGCCTTTTCGGACGATATTTTCCACGTTTCCTCAATGGAAATAGACAGAGGCGGGGTAAGCTATACTTACGACACGTTAAAACTCATTAAGGAAACATATAACAACCCTGAAATTTACCTTTTTACGGGGTCCGATATGTTTTTAACGTTCGACACGTGGCGAAGGTATTCCGATATTCTTAAAATGTGTACGGTCTGCGCGGCTTCAAGGAGCAACGTCGAAACTTACAAAGAAATGACCGAATACGCGAAATCCTGTTTAAGAAGCGATAATATAAGGATATTTAATTTAAAGCCGTTCGAGGCGAGTTCCACTGAAATCAGATATAAAATTAAAAATAACGACGATTGCTCGGACGTTTTGCCAAAGGGCGTATATGATTACATAAAGAAAAATAATTTATATGGATACCGGGAAATATAACGAATATATAGATATACTAAAAGAGCGATTGTCCGATTACAGACTTTTTCACTCTTTAAAGGTCGCGGAGTCGTCTTACCATCTTTCAAAAAAATACGGCGGCGACCTCGATAAAGCGGTTACCGCGGGGCTTCTCCACGATATATTAAAAGATTCCGATAAAAGTTTTATATTTTCGTATTTAGAGGAACACGATATTAAACTTACTCCGTTGGAAAAAAGTCAGCAGAAACTCTGGCACGCTATCGCCGGAGCGGAATATATAAAAAACGAGCTTAACATTAAAGACCCCGATATACTGTCAGCCGTCCGCTACCATACGACGGGTAAAGCCAATATGGCGCTTTTGGAAAAAATCATCTTTACGGCGGATTTTATATCGGCCGACAGAGATTATGAAGGCGTCGACGAAATGCGGGAAAAAGCCAAAATAAGCCTTGACGGGGCTATGCTCACGGGTCTTTCGTTTACAATAAAAGAATTGGTGGATAAAAAACAACCCGTTCACCCCGATTCGCTTGACGCTTACAACGATTTAATTCTCAATTTAAGGAGTTAGACGCATGAATAGTTTGGAGCTTACGAAAAAAATTGTTAAAGTTCTCGATGAGAAAAAAGCCGAGGATATTAAAGTTATTAAAATTTCCGAATTGACAGTTATCGCCGATTATTTTATAATTGTAAACGGTACGTCGAACACGCACGTCCGCTCACTAGCGGAGGAGGTTGAGGACGAAATCGCGAAATCAGGCGTAAAGCCCCGCAACATTGAGGGCAGAACCACCGGCTGGATACTTCTTGACTATAACGACGTGGTTCTTCATATTTTTACGCCTTCCGAGAGAAAATACTACGACCTTGAAAGACTTTGGTCCGACGCGGCGTTTATTAAAGCGAAAGATTTGCTCGACTGAGTTTTAGTTAAATTTACACTTCTTTAGATTTAGGAGCTAATATATGCGTTACGATTTTAAATCCGTTGAACCTAAATGGCAAAAAAGATGGGAGGAATCGGGCGTTTTTAACGCCTCCGACGACTTTACGAAACCTAAGTTTTACGCTCTTGTGGAGTTCCCGTACCCGAGCGGAGCGGGTATGCACGTGGGTCATATTAAGGCGTACAGCGGTCTCGAGGTTATCTCAAGGAAGAGAAGATTAGAGGGCTATAACGTACTTTTCCCGATAGGTTTTGACGCTTACGGTTTGCCGACTGAAAATTACGCCATTAAGACGGGCATTCATCCGAGAGTGGTAACCGATACGAATATAGCGAAATTCACAGATCAGCTTAAAAAAGTCGGCTTTTCGTTCGATTGGACGAGAGTTATCGATACGACCGACGAAGGCTACTATAAGTGGACGCAGTGGATATTTTTAAAGATGTTTGAACACGGTCTTGTCTTCAGGGACAAAACTCTTGTAAATTACTGCCCTTCGTGCAAAGTCGTGTTGTCAAACGAGGATTCGCAAGGAGGCAAGTGCGATATATGCCACAGCGACGTTATACAAAAATCGAAAGACGTGTGGTATTTGAGAATTACCGAATACGCCGACAAACTCCTTGACGGGCTCGAAAAAGTAGATTATCTCCCCAACATTAAACTTCAGCAGATAAACTGGATAGGAAAGTCAAGAGGCGCTTTCGTAAATTTCCCGATTAAAGACGTAGACGAGAAACTTAAAATCTATACGACGCGCCCGGACACCCTTTTTGGCGTAACTTTTATGGTTATCGCGCCGGAACACCCCGTAATCGATAAATATAAAGACAGAATTTCCAATATTGGCGATATTGAGGATTATCGTTCGCAGTGCGCTAAAAAAACGGAGTTTGAGAGAACCCAGCTTATAAAAGATAAAACCGGCGTTAAGATCCGGGGGCTTTCGGCGATAAATCCCGTAAACGGCAAAGAAATACCGATTTATATTTCCGATTACGTAATGATGGGCTACGGGACGGGGGCTATTATGGCGGTTCCCGCTCACGACCAGAGGGACTACGATTTCGCTAAAAAATTCGGAATTGATATAATCGAGGTCATAAAGGGCGGAGACATATCTAAAGAAGCCTATACGGGCGACGGAGAAATGGTAAATTCCGGTTTTTTAAACGGCTTAACAAACAAAAAAGACTCCATAGCGCGAATGATTGATTATTTAATCGAAAATAAATTGGGCGAAGGCGGAGTTCAATATAAAATGAAGGACTGGGCTTTTAACCGCCAGAGGTACTGGGGCGAGCCTATTCCCATCGTTCACTGCCCTAAATGCGGTATGGTCGCGGTTCCGTATGACGAGCTGCCGCTAAAGCTCCCCGAAGTTGAAAATTTTGAACCCGGTTCGGACGGCGAAAGTCCGCTCGCGAAAATCCCCGAATTTGTAAACTGCAAATGCCCGAAATGCGGCGGGGACGCAAAGCGGGAAACCGACACAATGCCGCAGTGGGCGGGTTCTTCATGGTACTTTTTGCGCTATGTAGACCCTAAAAATGATAAAGCGTTCGCGGATTATGAAAAGCTTAAATATTGGACGCCGGTCGACTGGTATAACGGCGGCATGGAACACGTGACGAGACACCTTATTTATTCCCGCTTTTGGTATAAATTCCTTTACGATATCGGCGAAGTTCCTTATGAAGAGCCGTATGCGAAAAGGACGGCTCAAGGGCTGATATTAGGTCCGGACGGCGTTAAAATGAGCAAATCGAGGGGCAACGTCATCGACCCCAACGAGGTTGTAAAAGAATACGGAGCGGACGTTTTGAGGACTTACGTGCTGTTTATGGGCGACTATGAGCAAGCCGCCCCGTGGAGCGAGGACAGCGTAAAGGGGTGCAAACGATTTATTGACAGAGTTTGGAACCTTCTTGAAATCGCGACCGACGGCGACGAGTACTCGGACGAACTTGCCGCTCCCATCAACAAAACCGTAAAAAAAGTCTCTGAAGACGTCGAAAGTATGAAATTTAATACGGCGATCGCCGCTTTGATGACGTTTCTCAACTCGATTTACGCCAAAGGTTCGGTAAACAGAGCCGAGCTAAGGACTTTTCTGCTTTTGCTGAATCCTTTCGCCCCCCACATAACCGAGGAAATGTGGGAAAAACTTGACTTCGGCGGCGTTGTGACCGATCAGACGTGGCCGTCATACGACGAAAAGAAATGCGTCGATTCAACCGTGGAAATCGCCGTCCAGATAAACGGAAAAGTTAGGTCGAGAATAACAGTCCCCGCGGACATAGACGAAAGCGGCGCGATAGCCCTGGCTTTAGACGACGAGACCGTAAAAAAAGCGGCGGAGGGCAAAAATATAGTAAAGAAAATTTACGTAAAAGGAAAATTAGTGAGTATAGTCGCGAAATAAAAGTTAAGGCGATAATATGAATTTTAAAAAGATCATTTGCGTTGCGGCGTCCTTAGCGCTGATTTTATCTCTTTCGTCCTGTAAAAAGTCCAATGAAGACGAACCCGCGGCCGAGCCCGATGTGGAACTTGTTTCAGAGGATTTAAGGCACACGCCGGACGACGAAACGTTTAACGTAGACAATATAACGACCGCCGGAGATTTTGGCGGGATAAAAGTATTAAATTCCGTAAACATTACCGGGAAATTCGACGAGGACGGCTCGGGGAAAGAAGTTTCGGGCGTTTCCGGGCTTGTTCTTTATAACGGAACGGACGAAGCGTTGGAGTATCTTGACTTCAGCGTGATTCAAAATATTTGTTTGATCTTATAAATTTTTAAAATTATTTTGTTAAATTTTTACTAAGATATTTTTTTAATTAATTTAACTTGAATTATACGGTCCAACGTGTTACTATTATCATGACGCTGGTTTATATGCAAGATGTTGGAGCGTCTTAAAATGAGGAAACGCTATGTAAAGCCGCTTATAGGATTTAAAAACTTCGTAACGTCGAAGATTGTCACGGTGTGTAACGCTCATTTTGTTTCTGATATCGCAGGTTGTTCACTCTAACCGAGTTATGTTCATTTGAGGTCGCTTCTATAAGGTTCCACGTTTGTAAGTCGCTTGCTAAAATGAGGTTTATTGATATCAACAACGACGCAAGCGCGCGATATTCGACGGAGTTTTTGGTCTTTTCAAAGAACATTTGGAATTGTACGATTGGTTTCGCAAGGAGGATTGTGAGTGAGTTTTTAGGGTTGTATCCCGTGACAGAGCCTCCGCGATTATTCGGGATTGTCGGATTGTCGCCTGATATTGAGTCGAAAATGGCAGTCGACGGCAATTATCGGATATATCACGCTACGCGTGACATTATTGAAAGAGTCGTTCGAGATTTTTGACAATATGCGGATACGGTGTAATTTAATACATTTTTTATGTATTGCGGCGTCCATCGATTCAGACATTTTTTTGTCGAGGACTGTTGGTGTTTTTGTATTACCTGTTTTAGCTGGTTAATTTGGCAAAATTCAACCTATTACGTATGTGTTCGTATGGTCGCCGGTATTTGCCAAGAATTGGTTTTATCAGTTTTTATTGTGGGTGAGTTTTAATGAAGTCAGTAAATTCAAGCAAAAACAGAAATCTCGTTTCGCCCGTCATGAATTTGGGGCAGAGCCGTTTTTATCGTTTTATATCCTTAGCGCTGTCATTATTGGTAGCTTTTTTATGTTTTTCATCGGGAATTTTTTCGATTGAAAGCGCGGCGGAAAGTAAAGACGCGATTGAAGAAAAGTATTTCGAAGACGACGTGAGTAAAGATGATTGTGAAATAGCGAATAAAATCGCAACGGGTCTTCCCATAAGGGATGGATTCGCCAATCCCGGTATGGGTTCAAAGAGTGGAGAAGGGACGTTCGCTCCCGCTATGATCGAACTTCCGCAAGGGTTAAAATCCGATACGGGC
>CAYUEV010000057.1:0-7685 GCA_964443825.1 uncultured Eubacteriales bacterium | reverse complement strand
AAAACTCCCATATTCTTATCTTATGATACCACGCGCTTTACAAAAAATCAAGCGATTTTTGCGCTCCCGACGGAAATAAACGATACTGAATCCGCGACAATGCGGCAGCGATCGGCAATTGACGATCGGCAATCGGCGAACGGCGGAAAGGATTTTCAACGCCCGCCCGCCCGTAAACGCAGGCGAGCCTCTCGACTTAAGAGACCGCCGGGACTTAAAAGCAACGTCAAAAAACCGATAAAAACGATTTAGATTTCATAGGGAAAAGCGTTCGTAAATAATTTTCTTCATTTTATTCCACGTTTTCATTATAAAAGATACGGAAGGCGGTACATACGCAAGTTGTGAATAAAATTTAAACTTTTAAAATTTTATGCTTCCGATTTTTAAAAGATTTTTAATACTTATCACAAATTTTGGAATAATCGGCGGTTTACAATGAAAATAGGTTAGTGTGAGGAAGCGGTTATTTTGAAAATGTTAAAGAAAATCATTTGCGTCGCGTTATCGGCGCGCCTTTTAGTTTCGTCGACGGCGATCGTAAGCTTGGCGAAAGAACTTAAAGCGGAGCCTGCGGAAGAACCCGGAAAAGCGTCCGTTGAAGAACCGAAAAAAGCGTCCGCGGAGGAACTCGCGGAGAAAATCGCGAAAGCGTCCGGGGGCGACGTATACCCGTTTATTTTCGTCCACGGCATGGGCGCGTGGGGATCTTATGAAAAATTTAACGACATAATGCCCAACTGGGGCGGATGGGGATTCAAAAAAGACTCCGATATAACTAAAATATTCACTAAAAACGGAATCCCCGCTTACGCCGCTTCGGTAGGACCGTTCAGCAGCGCCTGGGACAGAGCCTGCGAACTTTACGCGGAACTTACGGGGACTGTCGTAGATTACGGCGAGGCGCACTCCAAAGCCCACAACCACGAGCGCTACGGCTTTTCTTATGAGAATAACCGCCTGATGGAAGAGCCGTGGGATTTAAAGTCAAAACTCAATTTTGTTGGTCACAGTTTCGGCGCGGCGACCGTAAGACTGTTAGCGTCTCTTTTGGCGTTCGGCGACCGGGACGAAATCAACGCGACGGGAGAGGAAACCTCGCCTTTGTTTAAAGGCGGTCACGGGGACGCGGTGAACGCGGTAGTTTCCTTAGCGGGACCCCACAACGGAACGCCTATATCCGGCAACAGTAAAGCCCGCGCGACGCTGGATTCTTTCGGGTTCGCCCTTTTGGGGACGGTTTTTGGCAATAACTTTTTAATGTGGAGCTTTCAGTTAAGCCAGTTTGGCATTACCCCGAAACAAGGCGAGAGGTTATACTACATTAACTTTAAAAACGTGTCGAACTTCGGCAAAACGACGGATCGGAGCAGTTACGATTTGACCATAAAAGGGGCGGCGGAGCTTAACGAAAAAATAAAACTCGTTCCCACGGCGTATTATTACTCGTATGTGGCGAGAGCCACGAAGACGAATTCCAAAGACGACGAAGTCCCCATAGACACGATGTTCGCTTTATTTAAATCGTCGTCAAGAAAGATAGGAAAGATGGACGGCGAAACCGTCGACGGATTAAAACTCGACAAATCATGGGAAATTAACGACGGACTTGTGCCTTACGCGAGCGCCGTATACCCTATTGACGATAAAGACACGGCGAAATCTTACGAGGAAGCCGTGAACAACAATGAGAGAATAGAGCCCGGAAGATGGTATTATATGCCCGTAATGGAAGGGTTCGACCACTTTGACTTCAGCGGGACGAGAGATTACCCGACGTCTTTTGAGGACTTTTACTTCTCCATGGCGGACGTTGTGAACAACCCGGGGAAGTAATTATTGCTTACTCTTTTTGCCCGAGGAAGAGGGCGAGGATTCGTAGACCTCCAACACTTCGTGGGTTTTGGCTATATCGCGCATCACCGTGTCGAACGGGAGGCCTTTGGGTATCCTTAAAAAGTACCTGCAGCAAAATCGCTTTTTGCCTTCTTCCTCCGTTTCCACGCAGTCGAACGAGGAGATTATTATTTGTTTTCGGTCGAAGTAGTCCTCCATTTGAGGAAGAGCCGCGTCTTTGTCGTCCGTGATAATCTCGATATATCTTGTTCCCCTGTTTTTAATGAACTTATATTCCAGCCATTTTAAGATAAGAGTCACAAACATAATGGCGCCCATCGACACCAGCACTATCCTGAAGTAGCCCATGCCGACGGCGAGCCCCAAACAGCCGCTGACCCACACGGTCGCGGCCGTTGTTATTCCCGTGACGAAAGAGCCGTCTTTTGACTTCATAATGGCCCCCGCGCCTATAAAACCTATGCCGGACACCACGCCGGAGGCGATTCTCGAAATATCGACCTTGGACGCCTGGTCTAAAGCTTCGTTGCTCATAAGCTGGTATGCCATCTCGGTCGAGATCATAGTCGTGACGGCCGCGCCTATGCAAACGAGCGCGTGAGTTTTCATGCCCGCCGGGTGATTAGCGAGTTCTCTTTCGATTCCTATTATCATGCCTATTAAAGCGGCGACGCCGACGCGGATAATTATATCGTACCAGGTGAGAGAACCGCTGAAAAGTTCTTCGATATAGCTCATTTATAAGACCTTCTTTATTGGATAGGGCGTTATTTGTCTAAGACGCCGCGACGACCGCCCTGACGGCTTTGCGCGTCCCCCGTCCGCGTCGTTTTCGTTACGCTTTACGGAAAAGTTCGACCATGCTTAAAGCGCTCCCCGCGTTTTTATTTAACGGGAAATCCGGCGGAACGTCCGACGCGCGATCAATACGCGGCGCCATAATTTTGACGCTTTGAAACGATCTCCGAAATAATAATCGAAATGACGGAAGAAATAATTTTAACGGCTAAAACGAAAAGGGACGCCGGGAAAGTAAGTTTTTCGGTTAGGACGAGCAGAGCCGCGAGAAGCGACGACGCGGACGAGAACATAAAAACAAGCCACGGGATTATTTTTATTATTTCGCTCATTTCGAAAGCTTTTTTCAGTAAGATAAAAGACGATTGAACGCTTCCTTCGCAAAACGGCGACGCGGGAAGGGCGGGTTCGATCTTATCGTCTTTAGCGAGGAAATAAGATGTTTGCGCTTTGTCGATTTCCAACGCGTCCTCACTCTTTAATCTGCACTTTTTTACGATAAAAGACGGGTTAATATTGGGGTCTTTGGAGTATATCATGATTTTTATGTTTTTTGACGATAAAAATCTAAGATACGCCGCCGCCCCGCGTTCAATCCTGTAACTCACAACGAGTAAAAGCGAGAGTTCTCCGTCCACCGAAAAGTAAAGAGGCCTTCTGTCGCCCGTTATGAATTTTTCTTCTGATTTGTCGTCCGGGACGTTTACGCCTTTTGAGATAAGGAAATCTTTGGATCCGAGAAGAACTTTCCGTCCGTCCGCTATCCCTCCGACGCCGCCGGGCTGAGCCGACAACGATGAAATTTCGGGGACGGGCGCGTCTTCTATAACTTTATCCATTATATTTCTAAGCGGGGAGCGGGATTCTCTGATCAAAGAGGCGCAAAGGAGGACGCTTTCTTTAGGGTCGCCCGCGCCGTAAGGCTTTACGCCGTGGATATTGGATCCGTCGCGGTCTATTAAGTCGAAGGCGTTTATGACGACCGCTTTTGTTTTTAATGCGTCTTCCGCTAAATCATACGATATTAAAGAGGATTTAAACTTGAAAAGATATTTTTCGCGGTTATGGAAGATAAGCGACGACAAAAAGGCGTAAGACGCGGGAAGGGAAACGGACGTCATAATGGAAAAAGTCGGGAAAAACGCGGTGGCGTCTTTTAAAATGAGAGCGCGTCCGACCGATACGAAAAGCGAAAGGAAAGTAAGAATAACGAACGCGAAATTCCCACCGAGCGCCTTTGGAACGGCGTTTTGAAAACGCTCCATAATTCCCGTTAAGAAATCGGTTTTGTAAAACGAGCGTATGTCGTCGCCTTCTATGTTTTCGCCCAAAGACCCCTCCACGCCGCTTTCAGAGGTTCGCTTAAAGACGGACGCGGGCGCGTCGCCCGATAAAAGCTCCAGAGCGAGGCGGGAGTTGTCCGTTTTAAAAATTCCCGGCAAAGTGGCGGCGGTCATTGAAATTATCGCCGCCGGGAGGCTAAGACCCGAATACGCAAAGAATTTTTCCCTAAAGAGCATGGACGCGACGGACTCGCCCAGCGCCGCCGCAAAAATAACGAGAACGCAGACGTTTTCGGAGAAATTTTTGTTTTTGACGTCGGTAAAGCCGCTTAATAATTCTTTTATGGAAACAAACCCCGTAAGCCATACGAAAACAAAGCCTATAAACGGGTAGAAAGCGGTAACGTTCTCCCTTCCGCCCTTTTCGGAAATCAGAGAGATTATTAGGAGAACGACGCCTAAAACCAAAAGAACGCAGGTTTTGACAAGGTAAAGCCTTCTCGTCTTTTTAAGGTTTTCTAAGGCGGGGGCGATTTCTTCTTTTTTGCAAATCTTAAACGGGGATTTTGATTTTTCGGTTTCTTTAGACTCTTTTTCGAGAGTTAAGAACAGATTTTCTTTATTGTCATCGTTCTCGCGAGTTTCTTCTATTACTTCTTCTTTCATTTCACTTTCACGGGTTTTGGCTATAATTTCGTTTTCGTCTATGTCGAAAGGCTCTTCTTTATTTTTCCCGGAGCGCCTTTGCGACTTCTTTTTATTTTTATCGGACGGAAAAAATTCATTTAACATTGAAAAGGTGATTTGCTCCCGGTCGTCGTCTTGCTCCGCTGTTCTCGCTATGGCTTTTAATTTTTCGGAGCCGCCTTTGCCTATCTTCTCGGAGCCGCGCATCTGCTTGTAAGTCGACTCGAAAAAATCGTCGGGATCCTCGTTTATTTCAACGGGCGCTTTTTCTTTTTCGCTCTCGTCTAAAACGTCGGACATGGAAGTCTGCCCCAAAACGTCGGAAACTTCTTTTGAGTCGTCTTCCGAACGCTCGTCGGGATGGGATACGGGTTCAAATCTCTCGTTATAGTCGACGGCTTTAAAGCCCGTGTCGTCCGGGAGAATTTTGCCGGAGCGCCTCGTTATGATTTTGTGTTCTTTTTTAGGGTTTTTATGAAGTCGGGGATTTACCTCGCCGCTTCTTGAGACGGCGTTTGTCGGCGCGTCGGTTTTTTTAGACATATCTAAAGCTCCATTTAGCGTAAATTCAGTTTTAACGGCGTTTTATCGAACTCTGTTTTTAGCCGCCTCGAACATGATGATCCCCGCCGCGACCGAGGCGTTAAGGGAATTTATATTGCCTTTCATGGGGATTGAGACGAGTTTATCGGCGTTTTCTTTTAAAAGGCGGCCGACTCCCCCGCCCTCTGAGCCTATAATCAGGGCGACGGGACCCGTTAAATCGGTTTCGTAGTAAGGCGAACCCCGCATATCGGCGGCGAAAACCCAAAGACCTCTCGATTTCATTTCCTTAACGGCCGCGTTTAAGTTGGCGACTCTCGCGACGTTCATATACTCCAAAGCCCCCGCCGACGCCTTGTCGACGGCGTAGGAAAGCCCCGCCCCGCGCCTTTCGGGGATAACGACGCCGTGAGCTCCGGCGCACTCGGCGCTTCTTATGATGGCTCCCAGGTTGTGCGGGTCTTCTATCGAATCCAAAACGACGATAAAAGGGTCTTCGTTTTTCTTTTCGGCGCGGTCGAAAATATCGGACAGGGAGCAGTACTCTTTAGGCGACGCGATCATTATAACGCCCTGGTGAGTCTGCCCTTTGCACATATAGTCGAGCTTTTTTAGATCGACTTCCTTCACGGGGATGTTTTTCTCTTTGCAGATCGCGATGATGGGAAGAAGAGAACCCTGCTTCTCGCCTTTTTTAACGAGAACCTGCAAAGCGGGGCGGCCGGCGTTTAAAGCCTCTCTTACGGAGTTCCTGCCGATAATAAGGTCGTTTTCGCTTTTCAAAAAAACCGCCTCCGCGTCCTGAAAAATGTTGTATTTTATATTATAGAACATTCAACCCTTTTTTTCAATAAAAAAAACAGTATTTAAAAATTTATGTTGACAAATCGGGAGGGCGGGTATATAATGATGAAAACGCCGGCGTGGCGGAATTGGCAGACGCACGGGACTTAAAATCCCGCGATGGCGACATTGTACCGGTTCAAGTCCGGTCGCCGGCACCATATCTCCGGGGAATTTTTCTTCGGAGTTTTTGTTTTTTTTGTAACACTTAACAAAATATACGAAATGTTTATTGTAATATTTGGCTTAATCGCCAAAATTTTACAAATTTAGCTATAGTAATTGACAAGAGCTTTCCAAAAGAGTAGAATTGCATTAGTACTGAAGAAGTATCTATCATTCCTTGGCATAAGACAGAAAGGATTGTTTTCTTATGAAAAAAATTTTAGCAGTTTTAGTAGCCGTGGCGCTCGCGTTCACTCTCTCCGTAACCTCGTTCGCGGCGGACGCCAAATCAGGCGAGATTTCGGCGGCTTTTGCTGATTTTGATCCTGCGACCATCACCGATATGCTTGCCGGGGCTGATTTAAGTTCCATCACAAACGCTATTGGCGCCGCCGATACGGGCGACGCGGGCGGTCTTTTAGAGGGCGTCGATATGTCGGCCATAAGCGGTCTTTTCGACGGTCTTGATTTAGGCGGTCTTACGGATGTTCTAGGCGGTCTTGATATAGGAAGTATTTTAGGCGGTCTTGGCGGCGGCGGAGATACGCCTTCGGACGAACCCGCTTCCGACGCGGAAACGACTACAGCTCCCGAAAAGACTACCGCGGCTCCCAGCAGTACTACCACTAAGCCCGCTACCACTCCTTCTTCCGTAACTCCTTCGACTAGCGGCGGCGGTTCTTCTTCGAGTTCGTCGTCCTCCAACAGCGGCAGCATAGCTCAGACGGGCGGCAATGACGGCGCTGTTGTTTCTTCATTAGCCGTTTGCATCACGGCCGCGGCTGTGTTCATCTTCTTAAGCAAGAAGAAAGAAGCGTAATAACGCCGATACAATTTAGATAGAAACTAATATACGGGAGCGGTATTCCTCTCCCGTTTTTGTCGTTCTAACCGGAGTAAATCTGTTCCCTTTTTAAGGGTGCGCCTTTGCCCCGGTTTGTTATGCCCCGGTTTGTTATGCCCCGGTTTGTTATGCCCCGGTTTGTTATCTCTCGTTTGTTATGTAAGATTTTGATTTTAGACGATAAACGCCGGACCGGAAGTTGGAATATAAAACGGTTAATCTTGCTATGACGTTGGAGTTGTGAGCGGCGGATAACAGTAAACAGCAAAAGCTTCCGGCGATTGATTTTTAGCGGATGGCGCCGTTCAAAGGGATAATTATTAAATTATTTCCGCTTTGCCGCACGCTAAGCGCCGTTTGCCGTTTGTCGCTTGTTCCCTTCCCATTAAAAGGGCACGGCATGATAAGATTAAAATCTTGCGTTTGCTACCGGCGGGAACATATACGCGGCCGCAGTTCATTATATCCGATTTTTCCCAAAGCGAAATTTAGAATTATGCCGGCAAGGTTCATCTTGCGCGCAGTTAAAATTTATGCCGTATTAATCATTTTACCGAGGAATAGGATAAACTCAACCTAACGGGTAAAAGAAATCCCCCTGGGGAGCCCAAGGGGGGGGGGGAAGGTATTAAATAAAGATTACTTCATCATTCCGGCTACTTCGT
>CAYUEV010000056.1:0-7763 GCA_964443825.1 uncultured Eubacteriales bacterium | reverse complement strand
AAAAAATAAAATGTCAACATATCGCGACAAATTTAAAAAAGTTATTGCATTGGCGTTGAAATTTTGATAAAATCGCTCTTAGGAGGAATGATAAAATGACATATAACTTTAGACCAGAGGGCGTATGCTCGATGCTGATTTCGTTCGATTTGGACGACGGAATCGTGTCCAATATTAAATTTATGGGCGGCTGCAACGGCAACCTCAAAGGCATATCCGCGTTGTGCGACGGGATGAAAGCTGCCGATATAATCAGTAAGCTTAAGGATACTAAATGCGGCCTTAAAAACACGTCCTGCCCGGACCAGTTCGCAAAAGCGTTGGAAGAAGCCTTGGAAGCGGAGGCGGCGAACACTTGAAAATAGGCGTTATTATAGCCGACGACAACGAGTATGCTCCCGTCCTTGACTTCGCTAAAAAAAATAATTGCGAAATAAAAACGAGGCGCGGGAATGAAAGCGTCCGATTTGATTATTCGGGAAAAAGCGTTATAGCCGTAAAATGCGGGATAGGAAAAGTAAACTCCGCCTCGGCCGCCGCGTTTCTTATAGCGGACGATAATGTCGAAGTTATTATTAACCCCGGTCTTTCGGGGGCTGTGTCGGGTCTTAAAAAAGGCGATATTGCGGCGGGAAAGTCATATACCGAGTGCGATTTCGACTTAACCGCGTTAGGCTACAATTTAGGGGAAAAACCCCGGGGAGAGAGCGTAATTAAAGCCGACCGCGATCTTCTTGATAAAGCCCTCTCCATAAAGAACGTAAAACCCGCGTCGTGCGGTACGGGCGACGTTTTTTTAGCCGATAAAGACAAAAAAGAATTTTACAAAAATCTTTTTAACATAAACGAGTTCGACATGGAAACGGGGGCTATAGCGTCCGTGTGCCGCAAATGCCAAATTCCTTATCTTGCTTTAAGGCAAATCAGCGATACCGCCGACGACTGCGCCGCCGAAAGCTACAAGAACGAAAACGAGAATTTAACCGAAGAAACGCCTTTATTTGACGCGCTTATCAAACTTATTGAAATTGTCTGAGGATTAAAGGCAAATATATGTACGCTCTTCTTCTTGTTTTAATCTACGTCGCTTTTATAAGCCTCGGGCTGCCCGATTCCCTATTAGGGAGCGCGTGGCCCGTTATGCACGCGGAATTGGAACTTCCCGTGTCGTATATGGGCGTTATCACGATGGTAATATCCGGGTGTACTGTTATTTCGGGTCTTTTATCCGATAAACTCACAAAGAAATTCGGCGCCAATATCGTTACCGTCGTAAGCGTTTTTATGACGAGCGCCGCCCTTTTTGGTTTTTCTTTCGGAAAAAATCTTCTTTGGCTAATAATTTTCGCGATTCCTTACGGTCTTGGAGCCGGGGCTATAGACGCGGCTTTAAACAATTACGTCGCCCTTCATTACTCTTCAAGATGCATGATGTGGCTTCACTGTTTCTGGGGAGTGGGCACGATAGCCAGCCCCTTTATTATGAGTTGCTCGCTGACTCGTTTTAACTGGCGCTTCGGTTATCGCGTGGTGGGCTTCATTCAGCTTTTTATCGCGATCCTGCTGCTTATTACTCTTCCCGTCTGGAAAGTAAACAAAAAAGCGGACGAAGAAACTAAAACAAAGAGCTTAAAACTTTTAGATGTTTTCAAAATTAAAGGCGCGCCGACGCTTTTTATAGGGTTTTTTTGCTACTGCGCCATGGAGGCGACTTCCATGGGGTGGGTCAGTACTTATATGGTCGAGGTTAAGAAAATAGAACCCGAAAAAGCCGCCGGTCTCGCTTCTCTTTGTTATATCGGCATTACTTTAGGCAGGTTTTTAATAGGCTTTATCTCGGAAAAATTGACCGACAGGCAAATGATAAACGCGGGAGCTTTAGTACTCGCCTTCGGCGTTGTTCTACTTTTTATACCTTCCAGCAATCCCTACGTTTCTTTCGCGGGATTCATTGTAATCGGCTTAGGATGCGCCCCGATTTACCCTTGTATGGTTCATTTAACGCCCGATACTTTCGGTCGAGAAGTTTCCGGCTCTATAATCGGAGTTCAGATGGCGAGCGCTTACTTGGGCATGACGTTTATGCCGCCGCTTTTCGGTCTTTTAGGCGGCGTCCTGGGCTTTAAAATTCTCCCCTTTTTCCTTATGTTTTTTATAGTTGTCATGATAACGATGACTGAAACGACGTTTAAAATTTCTAAAAACAAAAAACTGAGCGCCGTCTAAAGTTTAAGTTGTTTAGGAAGTTTTAAGAGTATAACGGAATTTTTTAGCTTCATTTGTAAGAGAGACGGTTTACATTTATGGAATTAAATAAACCTATAGACAATTTGACGCCGCAAACAAGAAAAACTTTTACTGATATAGAATTATTCGCGGGCGCCGGTGGGCTTGCTTTAGGCGTTGAAAAAGCCGGATTTAATACTATCGCTCTTATTGAAATTGATAAAGACGCCTGCGGGACTCTTAAAACAAACCGCCCTTTTTGGAACGTTATATGCGACGACATAGCCAATATTTCCCGTTTGGATTTGCCCTGCTTTTTTAACATAAAAGAAGGCGAGCTCGATTTACTGTCCGGTGGATCTCCTTGTCAGTCGTTTTCTTATGCGGGAAAACATTTAGGTCTTGAAGACGCGCGCGGTACACTTTTTTATCATTACGCCGTGTTTTTAGAAAAACTGCAACCAAAAACATTTCTATTTGAAAATGTTCGCGGTCTGCTGACCCATGATAAAGGTAGAACATATGAAACTATTCTTAATGTTTTTTCTGAATGCGGATATTCTATTCAAAAACAAGTTTTGAACGCGTGGGATTACGGTAACGCTCAGAAGCGCGAACGCCTTATCACAATAGGCGTAAGAAAAGATTTAACCGATAAAGTTAAAATCTCTTTCCCTAAACCGCATGATTATAAACCGGTTTTGCGCGACGTTCTGCAAAATGTTCCTAAAAGCATAGGCGCTGAATATTCCGAATGTAAAAGGGAGATTTTTAATCTTGTGCCTCCCGGCGGTTGTTGGCGCGACATTCCTAAAAATGTAGCCAAAGAATATATGAAAAGTTGTTGGAATATGGGAGGGGGCAGAACTGGCATATTACGCCGAATGAGCATGGATGAACCTTCCCTGACCGTTTTAACATCCCCCACGCAAAAACAAACGGAAAGATGTCACCCGCTTGAATCTCGTCCGTTTAATGTAAGAGAAAACGCCAGAATTCAATCTTTCCCAGACGACTGGAATTTTTGCGGCGGCATGGCAAGCCAATACAAACAAGTAGGAAATGCCGTTCCTGTTAATCTTGCTTACGATATTGCCAAAGAAATATCAAATGGACTGGAGAAGTTACCGATATATGGGAATTAGATTTTATTTCCGAGGATGATTTTAAAAAACATGTTCAAAATACGATCTCGCAATATGGAGAAAAACTTGTCTCGTATGATCTTAAAAAATTCAACAGCAACATTATAGACCCCATAAAACTTATTTTTGACAAGGAAGTTTACGGTCTTTCATGGGACGAAATAATCAAAAACGAACTATTGCGCCAAAGAGACAAGGCAAGCAATAACGATATAGGATATTTTCATCAGAGAATTTTTCAATATATGAAGGGATGCACAGCGCCAAAAACAGGTTGGGACGTTATATTTAAACCTGAAAACGGAATTTACGTCCCGGAATGTGGAAAAGTCAAAACAATATATGTAGAGATGAAAAATAAACACAACACTATGAACTCGCAATCGAGCGGCAGAACATACATAAAAATGCAAGCTAAACTTTTAGAAGACGACGATTGCGCGTGTTTTTTAGTGGAAGCGATAGCGAAAAAATCGCAAAACGCCGCGTGGACTGTTTCAATTGACGGAACAAAGCAAAAGCACAGACGAATCCGACGCGTCAGCATGGATGAATTTTATTATACCGTAACAGGAGAAAAGGATGCGTTTTACAAAATGTGTATGGTCTTGCCCCAAGTTATTGAGGACGTAATAGAAAATGTGGATGAGATTAAATCTCCTAACGACACGGTTATAGAAGAGCTGAACGCTATTGCGAAAAATAAAAAAGGATCTTTCACGCTCGCTTTGTATATGCTGGGTTTTAATACCTATAACGGCTTTAACAGTTAAAATAATTTTAGTTTTTATAATTTTTTACGTCTTTCGCCTGCAAAAGTCTATAACTGGCTCTATGATTTTTAACCTTATAATGACGTAAGATTATTAGATTTTGTTGACATAAATGTGGAAATATTGTATAATATTGTGGAAATTATTTAAAAGGGCTGGTTCCGATGATTGATTACAAAATGGAATTGAACGACGAACAGGTAGCCGTCCTTAAAGGCGAAAAGGGCGACGCGATGCGGCGCGTTATGGAAACGGTCGTGCTTTTCGGCGACATTTTCGGCGCGAAACGGCTTATTCCCATTACTCACAAAGACACGCACCTTGTAACGTCTTTTGGTCTCGGCGTGCTAAAGCCGCTTTATTCCTGTATGGAAAAGCTTACGTCCGAGGGAATTAAAGCGCAAGGCGCTCTCACGGTCGACCCCAGACCTCTCGACTACGAGAACGTAAAGTGCAATTTCCTTGAAAAGTTCGCTTTTGACAAAAAAATGTACTCTATGCAAGCGGAGTATGAGGAGTACCTTAAAAAATTAGGTCTAAAAAACTCAAACGCGTTTACTTGCACTTGTTATCTTGACGAAGTCGGCAACATCCCTAAAGAAGGCGACGTGCTGTCGTGGGCGGAATCGAGCGCCGTCGTTTACGCGAATTCCGTTTTAGGAGCGAGATGCAACAGGAACAGCGGTATGCTCGACCTTTTCGGCGCGATTTTAGGTTACGTCCCCGAGTTTGGACTTGTTACGGACGAGGGCAGAAAGGCGACTTGGAAAGTCTACGTTAAAACGACAAAGAAGCCCGAAGCGCAGATTTTAGGGAGCGCCATAGGTCTTAAGGTTATGGAAGACGTGCCGTATGTGTACGGTCTCGACGCGTTTTTAGGTCAAGAGCTTAACGACGAGGCGAAATCATACCTTAAAGATTTCGGCGCCGCGACAGCCTCTAACGGAGCCGTCGGGCTTTACCACATCGACTCGTTAACGCCCGAAGCTAAAAAATACGGCGAGAACCTTATAACCGACGACGCCAAGACTTACGTTATCGACGACGATGAACTGGAAAGGGTTTACAGGTCGTATCCCATAATGTGGAAGAACCCCGACAGCAGGCCTAATCTCGTCTTTATAGGCTGCCCGCACTTAACTTACGAGCAGCTTTGCAAGTGGACAGGCGATATTACCGGCGCTCTTAGAAAGAACGGGCGCAAAAAAGTCGCCGTCAGGACGATTATGACTACAAGCCCGGACGTCGCGGATAAGTTTAAGAGAACGACAAAGTATCAACTTTTAACCGACGCGGGAGTTCATCTTTCGTCAATCTGCCCTCTTATGTATACAAACAATCCCATCGCGAGAGGTCTTCACAGAATAGCCACCAACTCAAATAAACTGCGCACATATTCCACTTCAAGATACTATAAAGACGCAGATCTTCTTGAAATAATCACGGGGAGGGCATAAAAATGAAAGAATTTAAAGGAAGAGTTTTAGCCGCCGGGAACTGGGAAGGCGAAGCGGTTGTTTCCCATGAAGGCGTCAATACCCTCGCGACTTTTCAGAACAGCGCGTTAAACAATAAGCCCGAGGTTATAGCGAGCGACCAGAACAACAAAGATATTTACGGCAAAAACATCACGGGAAAGGCTCTTTGTCTCCCCATTACGATAGGTTCCACGACCGGCGGCTTAGTGATTCAGACGGTATGCGCCATGGGCATCAACCCGGCGGCGTTCCTCTTCTCGGAGCATGTGGATTCTTTAGCGGCGAGCGGAATTGTTCTGGCGAAAGTCTGGGAAAACAGCTCCGTTATCGCCGTAGACCAATTAGGCGACGAGTTTCTGAAAACCGTAAAAACGGGCGATAAAGTTAAGATCTCCGAAGACGGAACAGTGACGATTCTCTAATTCGCGAAAATTATAAATTTTCACTTCCCGTTTTTAGCCGCGCACGCTTCTGTACGCGGCGTTTTTACTTTAATCCCCTCCCCTCGCCGTCGCGATTGCTATTCTACTAAAGCATAATACAAATATCGATAAATTTTTGACGAAAACAAATAATTTTCGGAAACTTTTCAACTGAACGTTGACATTTAGCAAAAAATATGTCGTCATTTCCCGCGACGGCGCGACTGTTGCTTTAACGCTCCGAAATCCTTAAAGGAGAAATGTTTAATGAAAAAACTGCCAAAATTTTATCGTTTATTCTCTCCGCTACATTGATTTTTACTTCTTTGCCGTTAGTTGGGATGGCTGCGATCGACTCGGGCGGCGATTGGGAATATGAAATTCTCCCCGACGGCACGGCGAAAATTACAAAGTATGTCGGTTTTGACTTTGTGACCGAATAAATATACCTGAAACTGTCGACGGTCGTAAAGTCACGGAAATTGGAGGGACTTTTGGACCTGTATTTAGCCCTATGGTTACGAAAGTAACAATTCCTGACAGCGTAATAAGTATTGCTGATATCGCTTTTGAGAACTGTACGTCGCTTGCGGATGTAACAATTGGCGCTGGAGTAGAACGTATTGGCGCATGGGCGTTTTTGAATACCGCTTTGTACAATGATGATAGCAAATGGGATGACGGCGTGTTATATATAAACGACTATCTGATTTGGGCGCGTTCCGATCAAGCGCCCTCTGAGTATTCTATTAAAGAAGGTACGAGATTAATTGCCGATGGAGCATTTTCATAGTGTTCATCTCTTACGAATATAACAATTCCAAAAAGCGTTACAAATATTGGCTCAGAAGCTTTTAAAAATACCGCTTTGCATACGAATTCCGAAAAATGGATCAATGGAGTATTTTATATAGATGATTGTTTAATAAAAGCGCATAATACTAAAATCCCTGTTACTTACTCAATAAAACCCGGAACAAGACTTATAGCGAACAGCGCTTTTTTAAACTGTAACTCACTTACTGATGTAAAAATAGAAAACAGCGTCAAAACTATAGGCAATTGCGCGTTTTGTGGTTGTAAATCGCTTAAAAGCGTAACGATACCTGAAAGTGTTGAAAAAATAGACAAATACGCGTTTGGATTTTACGATTCATCGAGTTTTCATAATTATAATAATATTCATGAAACTTACGACTGCAAAATCTACAGTGTTCCCGGTAGCGAAGCCGAAAGATACGCTAACGACAATGATATTGAGTTTGTAGATATAAACGCGATACCCGAAGAACCGTCATCTGAAGAACTTCCCTCTGAACTAAATTCCGAACCATCTTCCGAACCTAATTCAGAACCTAATTCCGAACCCGAAAGCGAATCAAATTCAGAACCCAATTCCGAACCAAATTCAGAACCAAGTTCAGAACCATCATCAGAATCACCCTCAGAACCCAACTCAGAACCCTCTTCAGAAGCCGAGCATAAACATGATTATGTGGCGGTAGTGACGAAAGAACCCACGTGCACTGAAGAAGGCGTTATGACATATACCTGCTCTGTCTGCGGCGACAGTTACACCGAATCAATTCCCGCTAAAGGTCATGTTCCGGGGGACTGGGAAACGGTAGTTCCCGCCGACGTAGGTATTCCGGGATTGGAACAACAGAAATGCAAGGTCTGCGGAGAAGTATTGGAAGAACGTGAAATTCCCGCTCTTCC
>CAYUEV010000055.1:0-7945 GCA_964443825.1 uncultured Eubacteriales bacterium | reverse complement strand
TGTTAGCTAAGCGTTAAAACGTCCCGGATTTGCGTAAAACGCAAGTCCGGGGTTTGTTATATAACAGGCGCCTTCCGCTAAAAATCAATCGCCGGAAGCTTTTGCCGTTTACTGTTATCCGCCGTTAGCCTCCCCTTCCCCGTTATCCGCCGTTAGCCTCCCCTTCCCCGTTATTCGTCTTCGTTGCTATTTTTGTCTTGCAAATTGGTTTAAACGTAGTATAATAAAATATAGAGAGATATAATTTGACGTTTGTAAAGTCGAAGGGTTGGCGTTATGAAGCTTACAGAACTTTTTAAAAAGAATATCCCGACGCTGTCTTTTGAGGTTTTTCCGCCCAAGACGTCGGAAGGGTACGAAAGCGTAAGGGGAGCGGCCGGGAAAATCGCCTCCCTTAAACCCGACTTTATGAGCGTCACCTGCGGCGCGGGAGGGAAGACGGACGTTTACACCGCCGATATAGCCGAGGATTTAAAACGATCGTCGGGCGTCAATATTATAGCTCACATGACGTGCGTCGGGGCGTCTTTTAAGGACGCTGAAGACAGGATAGCCGACCTTAAAAACAGGGGGATTGAAAATATTCTCGCTTTAAGAGGCGATATTCCCGAGGGAGCCGGTTTTGAAAGCCGCGATTTTCTTCACGCCTCCGACCTTATTTCCTTTATCAAAAGCGCTTCCGATTTCTGCGTGGGAGGCGCCTGCTACCCCGAATGTCACCCGGAGTCCGCGAATATTTCCGAGGATATTGAGAATATTAAGGCGAAAGTCGACGCGGGCTGCGACTTCTTAACGACGCAAATGTTTTTTGACAATAACGTTTTTTACAAATACCTTTTAAAGCTCAGGAAAGCTCATGTAAACGTCCCGGTTGTCGCGGGGATTATGCCCGTCACCAACCCCAAACAGGTCGAAAAGGCGCGAAAACTCTCGGGGTCCGTAATGCCGTCCGGCTTTCTCGATATTGTCGACCGCTTCGGAAACGACGCCGAGAGCATGAAGCAGGCGGGCGTAATTTACGCTACGGAGCAGATTGTGGATCTTTTGGCGAACGGTGTGAACAACATCCACGTGTACTCTATGAACAGACCCGACGTCGCTGAAAAAATAAGCGAGAATTTAAATCAAATTATCCCGTCGGCTAAAGAGTATTGGGGATAATAATGGATATTTTAACAAAAATCAGGAGCGGGTTTACGTTTTTTGACGGCGGCATGGGGACGCTCCTTCAAGAAAAAGGACTTAAAGCCGGGGAGCTGCCCGAAGAGTGGAATTTAACTCATCCCGATGAAATTTCGGATATTCATCTTTCCTATATCGAGGCGGGCGCCGATATAATAAATTCCAACACCTTTGGGGCCAACTCGTTAAAATTTTCCAAAGATCGCCTTAAAAGCGTAATAAAGGCGTCGTTTGAGGCGGCTTCTTCAGCTAAAAAAAACTCGGGGCGGGAAGACGTATATATAGCGCTCGATATAGGCCCTTTGGGGAAGCTTTTAAAGCCGTATGGCGAGCTTGACTTTGAGGACGCGGTTTCCGTTTTCGCCGAAACGGTTAAGGCGGGCGCGTCTTTAGGATTCGACCTTATAAACATTGAGACGATGACCGACTCATACGAGACGAAGGCGGCCGTTTTAGCGGCAAAGGAAAATTCCGATCTGCCTGTTTTCGCGTCGAACGTCTACAACAAAAACGGGCTTACCATGACGGGGACCGATATTCCCGCTATGACGGCTCTTTTAGAGGGGCTGGGGGTAGCGGCCTTGGGGCTTAACTGCTCGTTAGGCCCTAAAGACATGAAGCCGCTGGTTCCGGTTTTTTATAAGTACGCGTCGGTTCCCGTGATTATCTGCCCTAACGCGGGACTTCCCGGGACCGTCGCCGGCAAGACCGTTTACGACATGACGCCTTATGAGTTTTCAGCCGAAATGGCGGAAATCGCCGAAAGCGGGGCGACTGTTTTAGGCGGATGCTGCGGGACGTCTCCTTTGTTTATAAAAGAAGTCGTTAAAAAAGTTAAAGGCGTCGAGCCTAAAAAGATAGAAGAAAAGCCGATTACGCTCGTTTCAAGCAGGTCAAAAGCCGTTGAAATAGGCGAAGATCCCGTTATAATAGGCGAGAGGATTAACCCGACGGGCAAAAAGAAGTTAAAAGAAGCGCTAAAGAACTTCAATATAGATTATATTTTAAACGAAGGAATTTCACAGAGCGAAGCGGGGTGTCATATACTTGACGTAAACGCGGGACTGCCCGAAATCGACGAGGTTAAAGTATTGACCGAAATAGTGGAAGAGCTTTCCGCCGTGTGCGATCTTCCCTTGCAGATAGACTCCTCAAACTTTGACGCTTTGGAAAGCGCCGTGCGGCGGTATGACGGAAAAGCCGTAATAAATTCCGTAAACGGCAAAAAGTCGGTTATGGAAAGAGTTTTTCCTCTCGTTAAAAAATACGGCGGAGTGGTTATAGGTCTTACGCTTGACGACGAGGGAATACCCGAAACAGCCGAGGGAAGGTATAAAATAGCTGAAAAAATATATAATGAGGCGGAAAAATACGGCATATCAAAAAAGAACGTTATTATCGACCCCCTTACAATGACGGTGAGCGCCGGGAAGGATAACGCCAATATCACTTTAGACGCTCTTAAAATGATAAAGGCAAGCGGCGGGAAAACGGTTCTCGGAGTTTCCAACGTGTCGTTTGGGCTTCCCTCAAGGGACGTAATAAATTCCGCGTTTTTCACTTTAGCTTTAAACGAAGGGCTCTCCGCCGCTATAATAAATCCTCTTTCCAAGGATATGATGGACGCGTATTTTAGCTTTAGGGCGCTTAAAGGTCTTGACGGCAATTTTAAACATTACATTGAACGTTTTAGCGCTTCCGCCGAAAGCTCCGGAAATAAGGAATCCGCGGTCCCTCCCGAAAAAGAAAACCCCGAAGACGCGCTTTCCGACGCCGTTAAAAAGGGTCTTTTGGGGAAGGCCGAAAAGGAAACTTACGAACTTTTAAAATCAAAAGAGCCGGAGGATATAATAAATAACGTCCTTATCCCCGCTTTAGACAAAGTGGGAGAGGATTTTGAAAGCAATAAAATTTTCCTGCCGCAGCTGCTTCTCAGCGCGGACGCGGCGGGGAGAGCCTTCGACATTATAAAAATGAAAATGGCGGCCGAGGGTTCGGACGCGCCCAAAAAAGGGACTATAGCGCTGGCTACCGTAAAAGGCGATATTCACGACATAGGCAAGAACATTGTAAAGGCGATTTTAGAAAATTACGGCTACAACGTAATAGACTTAGGAAAGGACGTTCCGCCCGAAACAATCGTGTCCTGCGTTAAGGAGAACAACCTTAAATTAGCGGGTCTTTCGGCCTTAATGACCTCCACCGTTCCCGCCATGGAAGAAACCATTAAGCTTTTAAGGAAAGAGGCGCCCGGCTGCAAAATCGTGGTGGGAGGAGCGGTTTTAACTTACGATTACGCCAGGAAGATAGGGGCCGATAAATACGCTAAAGACGCTATGGAAACGGTAAGATACGCCGAGGAAGTATTTAAAGAAACAACATAAAGGAGCGGTTTTTGTGGAAAAAATATCTGTTAAGGGAAGAACTTTAGTCGACGGGCACGGACGCGAGAGGATTTTTAACGGAATAAACCTCTGCGACAAAGGGACGTATGACAAGAGTATCGGCAGGCGAAACTATATTTACGACCGCGACGACTCCATAATAAAGGAGTTTAAAAAAGCGGGGATGAACTTGGTAAGGCTTGGCGTTACGTGGGACGCAGTCGAGCCTGAAAGAGGGAAATATAACGAAGTATATTTGGAGTCCGTAAAAAGAACGCTCGATAAACTCGAGAAAGCGGGAATTTACGCCTATATCGATATGCACCAGGACCTTTACTCGGGCTGGGGCATGGACAGTTCGGGCGACGGCGCTCCTCTCTGGGCGTGCAGACCCGGCGCTCACACGTTTAGAAACCCCCGCCTGGTTTGGGCGGAAGGGTACTTTTTCAGCGGAGCCGTTCACACGGCCTTCCAAAACTTTTTTGACAACAAATACTCCCTTCTCGACGACTATGTGAATATGTGGAAATTTACCGCCCAAAAATTAGACGGTCATCCCGCGCTTTTCGGATTCGACGTTTTAAACGAGCCGTTCGCGGGAAAATACGGCGGGAAGATATTCTTTAAGCTCATTTCATCGCTTATATCGACGACGCTCACCGATAAAGGACTTCCCAAACTTGAGATGATAAAACAGCTTTTAAGCAAGGACGAGATCATAAAAATACTCGATTTTTACAACGGCGACATATTCAATAAAATAGTCAACAAGGCGTCGTATCTCGTCAATAAATTTGATATTGAAAAATATATGCCGTTCCTCGATAAAGTTTCGGCGGGTATCAGAGAAGTAAGCCCCGACCCGATTATATTTATCGAGAACAGCTACTACTCCAACTTAGGGATAAAATTTGACGGAAGACCCATAAGAGTCGACGGCAGAAAAATCGAAAATCAGGTTTTCTCGCCTCACGCTTACGATTTAATGGTAGACACGCCGATGTACAAGTACGCGAGTTCCGGCAGGGTGAAATCCATTTTCGACGAGAGGAAAAAAGAGCAGGAAAGCGGTCTCGATATGCCTGTTATAGTGGGCGAGTGGGGCGGATTTTCAGAGGGGACGCAGTGGCTCGACCATATTGAGTTCCTCCTGTCTCTTTACGATAAAAACAAATGGAGCAACACTTACTGGTCTTATTTCGACGGAATTTTCGAAAAAGAAATCTGGGACGTCTTAAAAAGACCTTATCCCATCGCCGTCACGGGAGATATTGTTCTCTATAAGCACAATCGCGATAAAAACACGTTTACTTTGGTGTACGACCAAAACAGGGAATTTGACGCCCCGACGGAAATTTTCGCCCATAAGCCTATTGAGTCAGTCGAAATCGACGAAATTCCGGTTGAATACGATAAAGAAGAAATCGACGACAATTCGTCTGTTATTAAGCTGAACACGAACATAGGAAGGCATAAGGTTAAAGTCAACTTTAAAGGCGAGGGCTTTAGCTACACAAAAATTAAAGAAGAAGGGAAATAACCGGCGGCGTTTTTGACGGCAAATTCTTTATTCGCGGCCGCGCCATTTTTTAAAAAAAGTATTGATTTTGCGCCCCGTTATATTGTATAATAATAACAAATAACAAATTTTATAAGGTTTTCCTTAACTTTACGGAGGGATTGTTATGAAGAAGACTATCGCGGCGGCTCTGGCCGTTATTCTCGCTTTTTCCGCGTTCGGAACGATAGTTTTCGCGGAAGAGACGACGACGGAAGCCGACACGACGACTTTTCCTTATTACGAGACGTACTACATGGAATTCGTCGTAAAAGACGAGGGGCTTAAGATAGTCCCGCTCGACGGGTACACTCAGTACGTTCGCCCGCATGAGGACTTTAAGTTCACGGTAGAGGCCGAAAGCGGCTACTCGACGCAGTTTACCCTTGTGGAAATTGACGGAGAGATCGTAAAGCCGGATGTTCACGGCGTTTACACCATAGAAGACGTAACGGGCCCGCACACGATCGTAGCCGAGGTGTCGGTGGACTCGGACAAGTCGAACTTGTTCTCGTCGCTTATAGTATTCGTTCACGATATATTAGAGTGGTTTATAAACGTTATCAATATCATAATTAAGAGCGGTAGGACGTAAATCGCTTACGGTTAAGAGGCGCCGGTTTTAAGCAAAGCTTAAAATCAACATTGACGAGAGGAAATTTTAAATGAAAAGGGCAAAAAAAATTGTCTTGTTCGCGATAATTTTTGCGCTTGCGGCGAGTTCGCTGTCGGCGGGGTTCGTAAGCTCCGCCTCTAATTATCAATGGGCGGGAGCGTGGGGATCTCCCGCAATCGACGGCGGTCCTATGATATATAACGCCGGCGCTTTCGAAAGAAACAATGTCCATCTTCGCGACACGATTCCGGTAAATTCCACCGTCAGAACGGTTTTTACGACCAGTTTGGGCGGCAGTAAGATAAGACTTAAATTCTCGAATTATTTCGGCGAGAAAGACGTTACCTTAAGCGAGGTGACGATAGCCAAAACGGGCGAGACGGACGACGTCGTTTTAGAAAACACCATTACCGACGTGACTTTTAACGGCGGGAGGAAGTCCGTGACGATAGCCCCCGGAAACGAAATTTACACCGACGACGTGGCGTTTAAAACGACGGCTCTCGATAAACTGAGCGTAAGCGTGTACTATGAGAATACCACGCCCATCTACACGGAAGGGCTCTATGGCGGCGTGTCTTATCTCGCCTCGTCTTTGGGCAATAAGACGCACGACAAAGACGTGTCATCCGTGGCGGTGAGGCTTGACTTTACCGCAAGCTCCGTAACCTACCACTCGATTCCTTTCCTTACAAGGCTCGACGTTTACGCCGACAACGCTTACAGCGTGGCGCTTTTCTCGGACTCGACCTTAGCCGACGATACCTATATTTACCTTACCAAAAAAGTCTTAAACGCCGGCATTAAAAACGTCGGGTTCGTGGCGTCGGGCGTTATTGGCAACCGTCTTCTTTACGACGGAGCGGGAATTTTGGGCCTGGCTTACGGCGAATCCGCTTTAAAGAGGGCTAAGAGGGACGCTTTCGACGTGGCGGGAGTCAGGTATGTCATTGTAAAAATCGGCATAAACGATATTTTGCACCCCATGGAAAGAAGTATGCGCGACACGGCTCCTTACGCCTCTGAAAACGACGTCATTAACGGCTATAAAGAGCTTGGAAAGATGGCGAAGGATTACCCCGGGATCAGAATGTCGCTGTGCACGAGAACGCCTTATAAAGGCTACAGTAAGAACTTCTTCGGTCGAGAGGACTTAACCTGGACGCAGGAGAGCGAGACCATGCTCGAAAATATTAACTCGTGGATAAAATATTCGTCGGGCGATTACTTTGACAGCGTTATAGATTTAGACGTTATGAGAGACCCTAACGACAAAAACAAGTTGAGGGATCAGATGACTTCGGACGGTATAAATTTTTCCACAAACGGGCAGATAGCTTTCGCCGATATTGTCCCTGAGAGCTGTTACGGCGTAAGCAAAGAGATTACCGACGTCGCGGACGTCCTTAAAGTCGACCCGTACAAAGCGCCCGCTCCCACTCAGAGCGACAATAACGGCGGCGGCAACTCAGGCGGCATTGGCTCCGGCGTCGGAGGAATTTTAAGCGGAATTTTTGGAAACGGAGACTCGGAAGACCAAAATTCTGGAAACGGGAACTCGGGCAACCAAAGCTCCGGCGGAAATTCCTCAGGCGGAAACGCGCAAAATCAATCTTCGGGAGGCGCTCAGAGTGCTAATCCCAATATAAATCCGGGCGTGGTCGTTCCGTCCGTTCCGGCCGGCGGCTCTTCAGGGGGAAGCGCCGGGGCGGAACAGGTTCTTCCGCAGATTGAGAACGCCAATCAAATTGAAATTGACGACGACGATTTAAACGTGGGAGCCGCGGCGGGAGTTGTGAACGGCGGCGCGGTTACCGATACCGCTCCCAAAAAGTCATACGGCGGACAGCTGGCGGGATTTATAATTTTAGCCGTCGTAGGCATAGCGATTGTGGCGGTTTCGGGCTATTTTATATCGAAACTCGATCCTCAAAAGAGTCCGTCCTCCCCGACAAGACGGCAATCCTACGGCAGAACGAAACAAAAATCGAAAATTTAATTTAAATATTGAATATTAGACAGTCCATGACGCCGTGGCGGCGAACAGCGGTTAGATTATTATGATCTATCCGCTTTTTTTAGTTGTCGCTCCCTGATCGCCAATCGTTATCATCAGCCGAAAAACCGGTGCGCGCGGTCAAGATTTCGACAAACTTAACGCGTCGGAAGCCCTAAAACCTCAATACTTACCAGCAACCGTCCAAC
>CAYUEV010000054.1:0-8482 GCA_964443825.1 uncultured Eubacteriales bacterium | reverse complement strand
GCGGCCGATATAGCTTCTTACGCCGCTTATAACGCCATTCATGAAAAAACGTATAGCCACGATTGTGGTTATACGACGGTAAAATATTGTAAGCGGTAAAAGTTTAACGGGAGGGGAGTATACCTAACAGACGCGGCGCGATACGCCGCTATATCTAAGGCTTTTATTTTAACGGCGGCGCGGGTTTTTGATGAAATAATTAAAACTTTCAGGCGGAAACGCGGTTTAGCTTTTAAAGTACATATAAAATTGGCACTTTTTCATGCCGTTATAGAGCTTTCTTCTTTTGTCGGCGCGTCTGCCGAAACACTCCTCAAAGTCTTCGCGGTCGGTTATAATGTTGTACGAAAATCCTTTTTTGGGCGTGAAAATTTTCCCCAGCGATTTATAAAGTTTCGTAACTTCGTTAATTTCCATCATGCGTTCGCCGTAAGGAGGATTGGTAATTATCGTGCCTTTATCGGTTTTAGGCGAAAATTTATATACGTCGCGTTTCTCGAACGATATACAGTCGTCTACACCGGCTCTTTTTGCGTTTTCTTCAGCGATTTCCAAAACGCCCTTGTCAATATCAGAGCCAAAAGCTTTAAACGTGACGTCGGTCTTTTCAAGAGTTTTCGCGAGTTTTCGTTCGCTTTTCCAAATTTCAGGCGGAACTTGCCGCCATTCTTCCGCGGTAAAGCGCCTTTCCAGCCCCGGAGATATGTTCTTAACAAGCATCGCGCCTTCAGTGAGTATCGTGCCGCTCCCGCACATCGGGTCGTAAAGCGTGTGGTACGGACGAAGGCGTGAAAAATAGCACAAAGCGGCGGCGAGAGTTTCTTTTATCGGGGCGGGGCCTGAACGCGGCCTGTAACCTCTTTTGTGAAGTCCCGCGCCGGACGCGTCTATCATGAGACCGGCTTTATTTTTCATAATGGAAAATTGAATCTGATAAAGCGCCCCTGTTTCATTAAACCACTGTTCTTTGTAGACTGATTTAAGCCTTTCGACGACCGCTTTTTTTATAATCGCCTGACAATCCCTTACGCTGTATAAATCGGAATTTAAAGAATATCCCTTTACGGGGAATTTGTCGTTTTTACCAATAAAATTTTCCCACGGAAGACTCTTTGTCCCTTGAAAAAGCTCCTCAAACGTATGAGCCTCGAAAGAGCCTAAGAGAACGAGTATTCTCTCGCTATACCTGCTTCTGATGTTGGCTCTCGCCAGTATATTCTCGTTCCCCCTAAATAACACGCGCCCATTCTCCGCTCTTACGTCTAAGGCGTCCATATCGCGAAGCTCTTCCGCGATAGGCGCTTCAAGACCTAAAAGACACGGTACGGCAAAATCCATTGTCATAACTTAGCTTTCGGAAATTATTGTTTTAACCCTGTCGGGGCAGTTCGTTATTATCCCATCGACGTTACATTTTATAACGTATTTTATGTCGATTGTTTTATCTACCGTCCAGACGTTTACTTTTAAACCGGCCCTGTGCGCGTTTTTAACGAAAAGCGGGTTCACATAAGGCAGCATCATGGGGTGAAGAGCGTCTACGCCGATTTTTTTCGCGTATGTAATGGGGAAAAAGTTCATCATAACCCCTAACGGGTAAGTAGAACAATATAAAAGCCCCGTTTTGCAATTTTTGTCGATTATTTTGGCTTTAACAAGCAATTTGGGGTCGAAGCTCGAAATAAGAAGACGATCAAAAAGACCGTGTTCCTTAACGGCGGTAATCGTTTTTTCGACAATATCGGTTTCGCCGTTTTTGGGACTTTTAAGCTCAATGTTCATAATTTCTATATCGGAAGTTTCGGTGAGATCGAGAAATTCGTCGAGAGTGGGTATTTTAGTCCCCGCGAACTTGGGCGAAAAATAAGAGCCGAAATCGAATTTTTTAAGTTCGTCGAGATCATAAGTCGCGATGCTCCCCATGCCGTCGCTCGTGTCGTCTATAGTGTAGTTGTGGCAGATAACGGGAACTTTATCGCGCGTCATGTGAACGTCCGTTTCAAAACCGTCCACGCCTATTTCAATGGATTTGGCAAACGCGGGAAGAGTGTTCTGCGGGGCGTATTTATTAGCTCCTCTGTGAGATATAACTTTAATATTTCCCATGATTTTTAAGCTCCCTCGATTAAAAAATTTTCTTTCCATTACACTATATCACAAATTTTAAAAAAAGTGAACAGTTTTTGTTTAAATTTTTTGATTTTCCGGCGAGAGAGCCGCTATTGACACTTTTTTAAGAATTTGATATAATGTAACCGCAATAGAACGAGGGTGATTTTTATGGATTACTATAAAATAAACGTCGCGGGACTTGAAAGAAATTTGCCTATTTGCAAAGTAAACGACGACCTTTCAATAGCGGCTTTTGTGATTTTCGGCGATCAGGAACTAACCGTAGCGAGCGCAAGGGAGCTTTTAAAACGCGCTCCCGAATACGATTATCTCATTACGGCGGAGGCTAAAGGCATACCGCTTATTCACGAGATGGCTCGTCAGCACGGCGACAAAAAATATATCCTTATAAGAAAAAAACCGAAGCTTTATATGACGGGCGTTATGGAAGTCGACGTGACCTCAATTACCACCGCGTCAGAGCAAAAGCTCTACCTTGATACCGCCGACGCGGAAATTATGAAAGGCAAGAGAATACTTATTGTCGACGACGTGGTGTCTACCGGCGGCTCGTTAAAATCAATAGAGAAAATAGTCGGTTTGGCGGGCGGCGAAATATGCGGCAAAATGGCGATTATAGCCGAGGGCGAGGCTAAAGACAGAAAGGACATTATTTACCTTGAGTCGATACCGCTTTTTAACCCCGACGGAACGGAAAAATAATATACCGTTAAGCCCTGAAGAAGATTCGTTATTCTTTTTCGCGGGTTTATATAAAGTATATTTCAATGGTTTGTTTCTTAATGAGAAAAGCGCCCCTCCGAATTTTGAGGCGCGTATATTTCCTTAATAATTTTAAGTTTAATGGATGATGAAACTAAAAAAGAAGAGGAATACCGCTTTTTAGAGTGCGAGCGGTGGTGGATTTTCGCCATAATGATGTGCGTAGGCGGTTTTTACGGCGGTTACACGTACTCTTGCAGAGGAGGGGTGTTCTGTAACGCTCAAACCGCGAATATAGTGCTTTTCGCTTTGAATCTTGGAAACGGCGATTTTAAAAAGGCTCTATATTATGTTATACCCATGGCGTCGTATATCGCGGGAACTATTTTGTCGGAATGGCTTCCAAACACCGTAAAGCGTCTTATGCCGGTGCGCTGGGACACGGTCTTTATAGGTTTCGAGATGATAATCGTGTTGATTATTGGTTTTATACCTGAGTCGCTTCCCGTTCAAATTTCTCAGGTACTCGTAAACTTTATTTGCTCAATGCAATATAACACGTTCAGGAACGCTGAAAACATACCGACTTCCACCACCTTTTGCACAAATCACGTAAGGCAGATAGGCGTGTATTTTGTAAAATGGTTAAAGCATAAAAATATAGAATATTTAAAAAGAAGCGCATACCATAGCGGCATGATAGCGGTTTTCGCTCTCGGCGCGGCGCTCGCTACGGTTTTAAGTCATAAATTTGGCATAAGAACCATATGGTTTTCCGAGATTTTGCTCTTATACGCGTTCCTTGATCTGCTTATAGCCGATTTAACCAAAGAAAAGGGTATGCTCGACAGAGTTCCCAAAGGTCATTAGGAAAGAAAAAGAGACCGCTAAAACGGTCTCAATTCCTGGTGACTCAGCGGGGATTCGAACCCCGGACACCCTGCTTAAAAGGCAGGTGCTCTGCCGACTGAGCTACTGAATCGTATCATATAGCTTAGCCTTCGCTCAAGCTATACCAAAAAACCTACGAGAAGAGTGGTTCCCAAAGTTAAAATAATAAAAACAGCGCAAAGAATTTTAGTGAGTTTTTCGAGCTTTGCCTCTATAGTGCGACCCTTGTGTTTGCCAAAAAACGTATCCGCTCCGCCGGCGATAGCTCCCGAAAGCCCTTCGGCTTTGCTCTGCTGCATTAAAACTATAACTATAAGCACGATGGATATAACAATGAGTATAGCCCCTAAGATATACTCCCATACAGTCACAGTGAAAACTCCCTTTCACAAAAAAATGCGGTTTTCAATCGCCTATATAGATTACCATAACGAAAAATAAAAATCAAGTCCTTTTTGCAATTTTTTTTATTGTTTCGGAAATTTATTTTCTCTCATGGATTTAAACGCGCTAAACAGAATTTTAACAGTTTTTGAGCGTTCAAAAACTGTTCATATGTTTTCCGAAAAATAGATAATAAGGCTATTTTAACTGTCGCGTCATATTAAATTTGTGTTAAATCTTTACATAAATGTTGTGTAAAATAGAATATTTGTTAAATATTAAAATTAGCGCTTGAAAAATCTTTTGCTCTGTGATAAAATAATGGCGTAATATCTGGATGATATGCTTTTAATGGGATTTTGGCTGTTTTGCGCGGCGTTTTTCATTTCGCATATTTCCGGGGATTAAATCTAAAGGAGGTGCGTTTTTGTGCAGTTCAGTACATTTGCTAGAATGATGGCTTGGATAACCAATTTCTTGGCGGAGATGTTTAGTCTTCTCGGCAGACTTGGCGACATTATCAGCGGAATTTTACCACCTGAGGAGCCGTCGTCAGTGGCGTAATTATGAGCGCCGCGGGATATTAAATTTTGAAAAGAGGTGCGATTTTTAATGGGAACAATTGGTGAACTTATTCAATGGCTTATTGATTTGCTTATCACCGTATTCACGTTCGTATCCGGATGGGAGAAACATTGGAGCTTTGAGACCGGCGAGTTCTGATATTTTCCCCTGTGAATGGGATTCGCGGTTTGTCGCGGTCAAAATAAATAGTGTTTAAATGTTATTTATTTGGGCGTCCTAAAAGGGGCGCTCATTCCTTTTAAATAGGTTTACAATTTAGCGCGATTTAATTTGACAAAGCGCGACTTTTGATGTAAAATATTTAAAGGGAAGACTTAATTAATCGGCAAAGGGTATATTTATGATGGACAAGCCGTCTGCTTTTGATAATATTTACGGCGATATTTACGACCTGGGCGACGGCTATAAGCGCGCCGTCTTGAAGTTGTTGCGCGGAATCGGTTTCATATTTGAAAAAATCGGTCGTCTTTTCGTAATAATTTTTACTTTTTTTAAAAATACGTTCCTTAAATTCTTTAACGCGATTAAAAATGAAAAAAATAGACTTGCGAGCGAAATAAGAAGAGCCGCTCCATCTATAAAAAAAGCGTATAAAGAGAGCTTTAAAAAAGGGACTTCAGAGCTTTTTAAGTATACAAAGCGATTTTTTAAGCTGCATAGACCCTTTAACAGAGCCGTTTTAAGCTCCGTAATCCCCGCCGTGTCGTTAGCCGTTTTGATTGTTTTTATAAGCGCGTTCGGGTCGCTCAGTTTCGGTCTTAACGTTTCCATTAACGGAAAAGACGTCGGGACGGCGTCGTCGGAAGCCGTTTTTAAAGAGGCTGAGAACGAGGCGTTAAAGCGTTTAAAGGCGTCGGGGGCTGAAAAGACTATTCCTTCCCCCGTTTATAAAATAAATATTTCCGGCGGGAAAACGGACGACAGCGAAACGATATGCGAAAATATCATTTCCGCTTTAGACGATAAGACGATACCGGCGGCGGGAATCTATATCGACGGCAAATTTTTGTGCGCCGTCAAAAGCGAGGACACTTTCAATCGAATAAAAGACGAAATTTTAAACGAGTATAAAGAGCGTTACGGTTATACCAAAGTCGATTTTTGCGAGAATATAACCGTAAAACCCGGGATTTACTCTGAAAACGAGAATATATGGTCTTACGAAAAACTAAAAAGCTATATGAAGGGATATAAGACCGATCCAATAGAACATACCGTTAAAAAAGACGAGAAAACAGACGACATTTTAGCGAAATACGGGATAACGCTTAACGAATTAAAAAGTCTTAATAAGGAGCTCAACGAAGATTATTTGCCCGAAGGATCTACGCTTCTCATTAAAAAAGGCGTTCCGAACCTTAATATCAGGGCTAACGTTTCAAGAGTCGAAGTCAAAACCACGAAATACGGCACGGTGTCGCAGTACGACAATAACCTCTACGTCGGCACAAAGATGGTCGTTGTGGAAGGCGTGGAAGGGCGCGACGTAGTGTCTTATTCTGACACTTACATCGACGGGAAAAAAATCGGGAACTCAAAAGAAATATCGAGATACAACGTAAATTCTCCTGTAAACGAGCTTGTCAAAATAGGTACGAAAGGCGTTCCCGTCGATACTCAGAACAACAATCTTCCCATATCGCCAAGGCTTTACAGGGATCAAGGCGGAACATTTATCTGGCCCGCTCCCGACAACTGTTTCTGGCTTTCGCAAGGGTACAATCCGGCTAATTCCCATTACGGCATAGACATAGTGTCGTCAAACGGGTCGTCCTGCAAAGGAAGACGAATAGTCGCTGTGGCGGACGGCATAGTCGTTATGGCGACTTACCATTACAGTTGGGGGTACTATATCAGAGTAGATCACGGCGACGGGGTAGTAACGGGTTACGCTCACGCGCTCAAAGACTCGTTCAGAGTAAACGTCGGCGATTACGTAAAAGCCGGTCAGCAGCTTTCATCAATAGGCACGACGGGCAACTCCACGGGGTACCATCTTCATTTTGAAGTGTGGCTCGACGGCGTTAGAGTAAACCCCCTGCCGTATGTATACAGTCAGTACACGGGCGTAGCCGTTTAAGGTTAATATTAAAAAACAAACCGATCTTTTATAGATCGGTCTGTTTTTTGTTTTTAAAATATAAAAACGCAAGAATCTTACAAACCTAAAAATAAATCTAACTTTCGATCATTTTTTTATATTTTTCGACGCGTCTGTTAAATATAGTTTCGCCGTAATTTATTAGATGTTTGGATTCTTCATCGCCGCAGAGCATGGCGAACGTTTTGCCCGCCATTTTAGCGTTTATCAGAGATTTATCCTCGGCGTTCATATAATAAAACGAAAAAGCTGTCGATGAAAGCAGCTTATTATACAGTTCCTCCTGGTCGTCCGTTAAAGCGTCGTAAAGCGCGGCCAGAGCTGTCGTGGCGAAAACCGGGTCGCTTATATATTTGTTTATGGAGTATTCCGCGCTAAAGACAGAGAGAATAATCGCCTGATCTTTTATATCTCTCGTAAGTTCTACTCCGCAGTCTCTCGCGGTGTTCCACAGGTCTTCCTTTTCCGCCTCTTGAGGGAAAGATTCGGCGATGGATTTTCCTAAAAGACGCGCTTTTTGAAGACCGCCGGAAACGACCTGGCGTTTCATTTTATCAGCTATTGTGATGTTGTCGTCAAACGCCTCGCTTACAGGCGTGAAGATTTTGACGTCGCAGTCCTCGTTCATATAAATCACGCGTTCCTTACGGTTAAAAACCGTTATATTTAATTTGAAAGCGATACGGACTCTTTTTGAGCCGCCGTTTTTTTCTGCTGCCGTTTCATTTTTGTTTTATAATTCAAAAATTCATTCAAATTCTGAACGGGAGTGGAGTAGTCGCCCAAAGACCACTCTCCGGGGTTATACATGCCCCTAAAGTCGCTTCCGCCCGTCATTAGGAGTTTATATTTTTTCGCTATTTCAATGAGTCTTTTCTCGTCGTCTTCAGTAGCGGACGGATGCCAGACCTCTATTCCGCAAAGTCCCGAATCGACAAGGTCGTCTATAATATCAAAGTTATCATATAACGCGGGATGAGCTAAAACCGAGATCCCTCCGGCGTCTTTTACGGCGGTTAAAACTTCGTGAACGTCGGCGAATTTCGGTTTTACGTATATTCCCGCCGGATTGTCGGGGTCAAATAATTTTTTGTAAATGTCGCCGTACATAGTCATGGTGTATCCGCACTGCATAAGAGCGTGCATAATGTGCTGTTTATAGAGATTGGTCGAGCCTTGCGCACACCTCATTATAAGTTCCGCCGTGACGGGATATTTCTTAGTGGCTTTCAGCATCATGTACTGACCGGCTTTTTTTTGAGCTAAAGCGTTCCTGTGACAAAGACCCTCTATGCGGTCGGGGCTGTCAAACATATACGCCAAAATGTGAACGTCCTCGCCCGTATTGCAGTCGACAGACGAAATTTCGACGCCGGGAATCACCCTGACGCCGCTCCTTTCGCCGACTATCCTCGCCCTGACGTTTCCTGCTAAACAATCTTGATCGGTTATGGCTATTGTCTCAACTCCGCGTTTTACCGCAAGCGCAACGATTTCTTCCAATCCTAAAGTACCGTCAGACAGCTTGGTGTGACAGTGTAAATCGCCATTCAAGAAAGTACCTCCTAATAATAAAAGAAATTATGCGAAAAAAAACGCAGAATCCCCTGATTATTATATATCGTAATTTTATAATACCATTTTTTTTCTAAATATGCAAGAGTTAAATTAAAAGTTTTGATTTTT
>CAYUEV010000053.1:0-8635 GCA_964443825.1 uncultured Eubacteriales bacterium | reverse complement strand
AAGAAGCGCGAAATGTTCTTTACATCGCGCTTTTGTTATGGTACAATGTAACGGGAGCGTATTTTTGGGGGAATTTTATGAAAAAGACGGTTTCGGCGGTTTGCGCTTTTTTGATTATTTTTACGTCGATTTTCGTTTTGTCATCGGACAGCGTGGCCGAGAGCGCGACTCACGGCGCTTTTTCGATAGATAAAAACAGTCCCCGCGTCTTTTTAAAAGACGGCGAGAGCGTGACTCTTTACCCCGCGTCCGTTATATCCGATATTTCCGGCGACGGTCTTGTGACCGCTTCCGACGCCAGGGGGATATTGAGAATCTCCTCGAAACTCGATAACTTCAGCGGCGATATTTCTTTTATCGACATAAACGGCGACTCTCTGATAACGGCTTTAGACGCGAGGCTCGCGCTTTTATATTCGGCGGGGCTCAATATGTACTACAAAGACGCCGATTTTAGTATTAGCGCGGGATTTTTAAAAGACAACGGCGGCGACTGTTACTATATTAACGATTACGGGCTGATAGCGACGGGAAAAACCGTAATAGACGGGAGCGGGTATATTTTTGACTCTTCGGGCCGCATGGAAAAAGGCTTTGCGCGGTATTGGGGAGATACGTACTATTTAGATAAAAACGGTAAAATGACGACGGGACCCGTCGCGATTTCGGGCGACGACTATTTTTTTGATAACGAGGGTCGTATGAAAACCGGCAGAATAACGTTAGACGGGAAGACTTACTATTTTACGAAGGACGGCAAAAAGTCCCATGAGGTAAAGCCGTCGGGAGCCGGCGACGAATCTATTGCAAAAGCTAAAAATATAGTTAAAAACACGCCCCTTTACAATAAAATATGTCAGATGATTTTTATTACGCCGGAAAAACTTTCGGGAGCGGGGAAAGTTACGGTATGCGACAATAAACTGAAAGACGCTTTAGAAAAATACCCGGTCGGGGGAGTCGTTCTTTTTGCCCAGAATCTCGAAAACACAGACCAGACTAAAAAACTTATTTCCGATATGCAGGAGGCGGTTTTCGAAAAATACGGGGTGAAAATGTTTTTAGGCGTGGATGAGGAAGGCGGGTCAGTCGCGAGATGCGCTAAAAAGCTCGACACGGTCAAGTTTTATGATATGAGCGTTTACGGCAAAACAGGGGACGTTAAAAAAGCTTATGATATAGGCGCCGCTCTTTCTAACGTACTTAAGAATTTAGGCTTTAACGTCGATTTTGCGCCGGTCGCCGACACGATTACGAACGCTCAAAACGAAGTTGTGAAAAAAAGGAGCTTCGGCTCCGACCCCAACGTCGTCGCGTCCATGGTAGAAAACGAAATTAAAGGTTTTATAGACGGGGGAGTCATAAGTTCGGCTAAACATTTTCCCAATCACGGAAGTACGGCGGGCGACACTCATTTTGGATTTGTCACTTCGGACGCCGCTTTAGAAGAACTCGAAAAAACAGATCTTCTCCCCTTTAAAGCGGCCATAGACGCGGGGGTTCCGATGATAATGACGGGGCATATGACTTTTACAAATATAGACAAAGACGTCCCGGCTTCTCTTTCCGAAAAAATTGTTACGGGAATATTAAGAGAAAAATTAAATTACGACGGCGTAGTTTTGACGGATTCTTTAGGGATGCGGGCTATTTCCAACCTGTATACCCCGGGCGAGGCGGCCGTCGCGGCGATAGAAGCGGGGAACGATATGCTCTTGGGAGTAACCGACATAGAAAAAACCGTAAACGCTTTGACGGAAGCCGTAAAAAACGGGAAAATCACGGAAGAGAGAATAGACGAAAGCGTTACGAGAATAATCGCGGTCAAAATCGAATACGGAATAATTTCTTAAAATGTTTAAATCAGTTAAAACGGTAATTTCAGAGCTGTACGGCAATAAAACGAGGTTAATAAGACTCGCGACATACGAGCTTAAAAGTCAGCACGGCGGGACGTTTTTCGGGTTTTTGTGGAATTTTTTAAACCCCGCTTTGCAGGTTCTCGTCTATTGGTTCGTGTTCGCGATAGGTTTAAGGCGAGGCGACGATATAGACGGCGCGCCTTATATAGTGTGGCTTGTGATAGGAATAGTATGCTGGTACTATATGAATCAGGCCATGCTCGGAGCCGATATGTCCATAATAAATTTTACGGACGTATTAAAAAGAATGAAATTCCCTATAGCCATAGTCCCCGTTAAAACTGTCGTCGCCAACCTTATCACTCATTTATGCTCCTTGGTTATAGTTTTCGCGGTAGTTCTTATATCTGGGTCTAAGATAAGTTTAAGCGTTCTTATACTGCCTTATTATATTTTCGCGGCGACGTTTTTTATAACGGGTTACGCGCTTATATCCTCGACAATTAACGTGCTTTTCAGGGATTTTCATAATTTTTCAAACACGGCTTTTAGATTCCTCTTTTTTATTTCGCCCGTCATGTGGCGGCCGGCCGAGGACAGCCGTCTTCTTATGACGATTATGAAATTAAATCCTTTCGCTTACATTTTAAACGGTTACCGGGATACTATCCTCTACGGGTGGAATTTTAAAGAAAACCTTGAAACAGGGCTTATTTTCTGGGCGATTTCGATAACGATGTTCGTCGCGGGGTGCGTTATCCATATGCGTTTTAGAAAGAAATTTATTGATTTATTATGAGATAAAAATGAACGAAGAAGTAATTATTTGCGACCATATTGTAAAAGATTATTCCCTTTATTCTACCTTCGGCGATAAGCTAAAAGGACTCTTGCTGAAAAAGAGCAGAGTTTCGACTTTTCGCGCCCTGGACGACATAAGTCTTACCATGAGAAAGGGCGAGTGCGTGGGCTTGATAGGCTTAAACGGAAGCGGGAAATCCACTTTGGCGAGCGTTATTACGGGTATTACGGAGCCTACTGAGGGAAGCGTTACGGTAAAGGGCGAGGTCAATATGCTTTGCGCGAGTTCCGGTATGCGCTCTCAGCTTTCGGGCGTAGACAACATAAGATTTAAATGCCTTCTTATGGGGTATACCGATAAACAGATTAAGGAAATGGAAAAGGATATAATCGACTTCGCGGATATAGGAATACATATAGACCAGCCGGTTAAGACATATTCAAGCGGCATGAGGTCAAGGCTGGGGTTCGCAATAGCCGTCCACATTAACCCCGAGATACTCATAATAGACGAGGCCTTATCGGTAGGCGACAGCAGTTTTACAGACAAATGCCTGAAAAAAGTGGACGAGTTCAGAAAAGCGGGGAAGACTATAATATTCGTCAGCCACGCCGTGACGCAAATGACGTCGTTTTGCGACAGAGTAATATGGATTAACAGAGGGAAGCTTATAGGCGAGGGCGCTCCAGACGAGATTATAAAGCCGTATTGCCTCTTTGCGAGAGAGTTTAACGGGATGACTAACGAACAGAGGAACAGTATTACGCCGTCTTTAAAAGAATATCGGGAGAAGTGTTTAAATCAATAAATGGAAGACTTCGAATCGTTAAAACAGGAAAACGAAAAACTAAAATCGCAAAACGAGCGTTTACTTAATATCATTAAAAAAACGCGAGAAGATTTAGACCGCGAGACAGCCGTTTTAACTTCGCTTAAAAACGAGGCGCGGCGGCTAGACGTGCAGCTTAACAGCCTAAAGACCGAAAACGAGGAGCTTAAAAATAAATTTGCCAAAATAGAAAATAACCCTATAGGCGGTCTCGCTCTTAAGGTCTACAGGACTTTAAGAGAGGCGAAAAGAAGGTATTTGTCTTAAATTATGAACATTAGAAATATAGACGAAGAGCTTTTAAGATTAAGGGAATTAAAAAGCGAAATCGACTTTGTTCTAAAGGAGAACGGCGCCGATTTAACCGAGGACGCCCCCGAACCTCTGTTTAAAACAGACTGCGAAGAGCTTAAAAACTTAAAAGTCGCCGCCATAATGGACGGGTTCACTTTGGGGAATTTTAAAAACGAGTGCCGTCTTTTTGAGATTACGTCGGGCGACTGGAAAAACGAAATCGACGAATTTTCGCCCGATATGCTCTTTATAGAGTCCGCGTGGAACGGCAAGAACAACTCGTGGTATAAAAAAATCGCGGGCGGCAGCAGAGAGTTATACGACCTTACGGAATACTGCCGCGATAAAAATATACCCGTCGTGTTTTGGAATAAAGAAGATCCCATATATACGGACGTTTTTATGTCGGCCGCGTCCTCGGCGGATTTTGTGTTTACCACGGATTACGACTGTATAGAGCGCTATAAAAGGACTTTACAGCACAACAACGTTTTCTTTTTGCATTTTTCGGCGGAGCCTTCGATTCACAATCCCATTGAAAAATACGACAGAAAAGATAAATTTTGCTTCGCCGGAGCTTATTATCACAGGTATAAAGAGCGTTCCCGCGTATTCGACTCGTTTTCGGAAGTCTTTAAAAGGACTAAAGGATTTGAAATTTACGACAGGAACTTAGGTTCGGCGAGACCCGAACACGCTTTTCCCGCCCGCTACAGTAAAATGATAGTCGGAACTTTAAAGCCTTCCGATATCGATATAGCTTATAAAGGCTACGACTACGGAGTAAACATGAACTCCGTAAATCAGTCGCAAAGCATGTTCGCGAGGCGCGTTTTTGAGCTTTTGGCGTCTAATACCGTATGCGTCGGAAATTACTCAAAAGGGCTTAAAAATATTTTAGGCGATCTGACTATTTGCACAGACGACGCTCTTTACATGGAAAAGCTTTTAGACCGCTTTTGCAAAGACGAGGAAAGTCTTAGAAAATACAGGTTATCAGGGCTTAGAAAAGTATTAAAAGAGCATCTTACCGAGGATAGACTGGGATATATCGCCTTTTGCGTTTTTGGGAAAGATATGAAGAAAAAGCTCCCTCATATTTACGTTTTATCGGACGCTTGCGAAGAAGAGGACAGGGAGTATATTAAAAAATCGTTCTATAAACAGACCTATAACGAAAAAACGCTCGTTTTTATTAAAGACTGGACGCCTGAGTTTAAAAAAGACTCGTTTTTAGCGGCTTTTAGCAAAGACGACCACTACGGCGAAAATTATTTAACCGACCTCGCCCTTTCCGTAAGATACAGTTCTTTTGACGGATACGGAAAAGCGCGTTACTACGAAAACGAGAACGGCGTAAAAATATCGAACAGGGACGGGACTTATAAGGAAACCGATAAACTTTACAGCGCGAGAAGCATAATAAAATCAGAGCTTATTGAGGATATTGATAGCTTCGCGAAAGGGCGGGAGATAACGGGAAAGTTCTTCTGTACCGATGAGTTTAACTACTGTAAAAATTACAATAAAGAAGGGCGCCCCGCCTGCGACGATATGGATATCCCCGACCGGGGGATAGAACTTAATAAAATCAACGAAGCCGCGCAGTCGATAAAATATGAAAATCTCGATTCCGATATTTTAAGGATAACTCCCGCCGAGATTCTTGAAATTTGTCCTAAAATACATAAAAAAACCGCGGTAAAACTTGAAGGCGGCAAATTTATTATAACCTCCCGCCTCGCCGACAATAAAACGGCTCTTATTCCGCTTAACAAAAAATTTTCAGTCGACGACTTCTTCAGAAGAGATATATTCTCATGCGCGTTCGAGTGCGGAGGCGATTTAGACCTTGAAAGCGTATGCACGTTTTACGACGGCGCCATGAAAGAACTCGGCTCAAATTCTCAAACGGCGGGGATAGTTCTTAAAGCCGACGTTCCTAAAAACGCGAAATACGTAAAGCTCTCCATTAGAATTAAAGGTTCGGGCGAAAAAGAGTTTTCTTCAATTTTATTGGGAAGCGCCCTTTTAGGCGGGTCTTTAGCCCCCGCGCTTTTAAGTTCGGACGTTATAACGGTTACCGACCGCTACCCTTCCTATGACGATCTTTATGAGTACATGTTCGTACACAGGAGAAACGTCATGTACCGTGAAAACGGACTTATGACGGAAGAATTTTCAATAAGCGCCGGCGGGAAAAAATCCTTTAGGGAATTTGAGGGAGTCCCCGTAACCGAGGGCGACGCGGACGTATTGTCGTCGGTTTTATCGAGCGGAAAAGTAAAAACGGTACTCGTGCATTTTTTGAACCCTTATTTATGGGGAATCATAAAAAATTATCTTTCCGATATACGCCTTATAATTTGGAGCCACGGAAGCGACATACAGCCGTGGCGCAGAAGAGAGTTCCTTTACAATACCGAAGAGGAAATCAAGAACGCCAAAGCGCAGTCAAAAATAAAAGAAGATCTTTGGAAAGAAGTTTTTGAGTATTCTAATCGCTATGATATACGCTTTGTATACGTTTCGGAGTGGCTTAAAAATCAAGTCGAGGAGGATTATAACGTAGATTTGACCGGTAAAGCTTGCGTTATTCACAACTGCATCGATACGGATCTATTTAAGTATAGCGAAAAGGACGAAAGCCAAAGGTTTAATATTATGACGGTAAAGTCCTTTAGCTCTAAAATTTACGCTAACGATATTACGAGGGACGCGATTTTGATTTTAAGCCGCGAGCCGGAATTTCCCTTTATGACTTTCGATATTTACGGGGACGGATCTTTGTTCGCGGAAAGCACGAAAGCGCTTGGCAATTTTAAAAACGTCCGCCTTCACAGGGGCTTTTTGACTCAAAGCGAAATAGCGGAAATTCATAAGTCGCACGGAATTTACATAGCCACGACGAGAATGGACACCCAGGGGGCGTCTAGGGACGAGGCCATGTCTTCGGGGCTTGTGCCCGTCGCTACCGATATTGCCGCCGTTCCCGAATTTTTAGACGAAACCTCAGGGATATTAACGCCTCCGGAAGACCCCAAAGCCGTGGCGGACGCTATATTAAAACTTATAAGAGACCCAAAATTATTTAAAGAACTCTCTGAAAACGCTTCCAAAAAAGTCAGCGGTTTGTCTTCAAAGCAAAAAACCATTAAAAAAGAAATTGATTTAATAAAACAATAAAAACAAAAAAGGATGTTGTTTATGGATTTCAGAGAAGACACGTTTATGCTTATTTTAGGCATAATAGTGGTTGTTTTCATTTTGGCGCAGTCCGTATTTTTCCTTGTAAGAGCCGTAAAGCAAGGTAAAAAAATAGGACTTTCAACGGACGTTATGAAAAACACGGCGATACAAAGCGCTCTGTTTACGATAACTCCGGCTTTAGCCATAGTCGCGACAATCGTCGCTTTGTCGCCCGCTTTGGGAATTATTCTCCCGTGGATCAGGCTTTCCGTAATAGGAAACATAACCCAGGAAACGGCGGCGGCGTCGGCCGCTATAGAGGCGGCGACGGGAGGCGCCGCCAGTCTTTCCGTCCCCATTACCGACAAAGGCGATTTTTCAGTCGTCATGTGGGTTATGACGCTCGCCAGTTCTCTTCCTCTTATAATACTTCCCCTGTGCCTTAAAAGAATACAGCGTGGGGTTAATAAAGCTTTAAATAAATCGGGTGATCAAAAGCTCACCGACACGCTGGCGGCGGCGGCCTTTATAGGGCTTATAGCGGCGTTTATAGCGCGCGCTTTAGCGGGAAAAGGCACGGGAACCACGAATCCCGACGGGTCGGTTACCTTAAATTACGACGGCGCGGGACTTTTATCGGTTTCAACTTTAATCGTGTCGGTAGTAATTATGCTGGTACTTTCAAAAATCGCCGAAAAGAAAAACATAAGGTGGCTACAGAATTTCGCGATGCCCATAAGTATGTTCGCGGCGATGGGTTTCGCGGTCGTACTCTCGATGATTTTACCCGAGTCTATAGCTCACTTTGAGTTTAGAGCGCCTATAATAAGCTGAGAAAGGGAATAAACATGAATAATAAAGATAAAAGTTATGTCGACAGAACTCATACCGTAGGCTCGATTTGGTCGATAGCCGTGTTATTGGTACTCTTGGGCGTGCCGCTCGCTTTCTGCGTTCATCATAACGTATGGCCGGCTCTAAGCGAAATAGGAAAGGGACTTCTTCCCGTGGCCGTTCTCTTTTACCCTACGGCGATAATAGAAATTCTCGCTTATTCTCCGCTTTTAGGGGCGGGCGGTACGTATTTAAGCTTTACTACCGGCAATATAAGCAACTTAAAGCTCCCCTGCGCTTTAGCCGCCATGGACACGGCGAAAGTAAAGAGCAACTCGGACGAAGGCGAAGTTATAACGACGATAGCTGTCGCGACTTCCGCTATAGTCACAACGGTAATTATAGCCGCTTTCGTACTGCTCTTTAGACCGTTTATACCGAAACTTACGGATCCCTCCTCGGTTTTAGCCCCCGCGTTTAAACAAGTCATGCCCGCTCTTTTCGGGGCTTTAGGCGCGTCGTATTTTAGCAAACACTGGAAAGTGAGTATCGCTCCGATAGTCATTTTAACGATAATAGTAATTATAAACGGCGGAATCGGCACGGGCGTCTTAATCCCCATCGGCGTAGTCGTATCCTTAGTCGGAGCTCTCGTTATGTATAAACTAAAATTATTATAAGACAGCAAAAAACAATTTTATAAAAGTTTGCGTAAATTCCCGTTTAAATCTTAATCCGTATTTGATTTATTTTGGGAATTTACGTTTATTTGTTGATTATTTTTATTTTGTATGTTAAAGTTAATATGTTACGAAAGATCGGCGC
>CAYUEV010000052.1:0-8906 GCA_964443825.1 uncultured Eubacteriales bacterium | reverse complement strand
AAATAATAATCCCACGGAGTTTTCCATGGGATTTGTATTTCGTTGATTTTTTAAATGGAAATTTCGAGGGCGGTGTTGTAAAGGTCTAGGTCTATAGACTTTTTCATATTGAGGGCTTCATATATGTCGTAATCTAAAACCTGCTCTCTTTGCATGGCGACCACTCTGTTGCCCTCGCCCTTCATTAAAAGGTGCACGGCGTAATTGCCCATTCTGCTCGCAACTAGCCTGTCTCTCAGGGAGGGAGAGCCGCCTCTTTGGACGTGACCTAAAACGGTGGACCTGCTGTCAACGCCGGTTCTTTCTTTTATAAGTTTGGCTAAATGCTCAATGCCGCCTATTTTTTCGGACACGCCTTCCGCGACTATTATGATAAAGTGCATTTTGTCGGTTTTCTGCGTCCTCTTCATTCTCTCAATAACGTCTTTTTCTACATCAAACTCGATTTCCGGGATAAGAATGGCCGTGGCTCCGATGGCAATGCCGGAATTTAAAGCTATGTATCCCGCTTTTCTGCCCATAACCTCGACTATCGAGCAGCGGTCATGGGATTCGGCGGTGTCTCTTAACCTGTCGACCATGTCCATAACGGTGTTCATGGCGGTGTCGAAACCTATCGTGTAATCGCAACAGGCTATGTCGTTATCTATAGTGCCGGGAATGCCTATGCATGGAACTCCTTTAAGAGAGAGATCCCTAGCCCCTCTGAAAGAGCCGTCGCCGCCTATGATGACTATGCCTTCAATGCCTTTCTCCTTACAAACATTGACGGCTTTATTTAAGCCCTCTTCCGTTTTAAACTCGGGACTTCTCGCCGAATAGAGCATAGTGCCGCCCCTGTGAATAATATCGGATACGGAGCGGATATTCATTTCATACATATCGCCGTTCATAAGTCCTTTATAGCCGCGTTTTACGCCGTAAACTTTCATGCCGTTTTCGCAGCCCGTTCTTACGACGGCTCTAATCGCGGCGTTCATGCCGGGGGCGTCTCCTCCGCTTGTCAATACCGCTATAGTTTTCATATGAAAGACTCCTTGTATTCAGTGGATTTTGGCTGATCTCCAATACTTAACTATCTCATTAAATATAATCAAAAAGCGGCTTTTAGTCAATATGTATTTTGCAAAACTTTTTCAGTATTAGATTAGTTTTTTAATACAACATTACTATTACCTAAAAGATTTTGAAGTTTCCCGTAAAGAGCGGCGGTGACGGAAGTGGTGATTCCCGTCTGCAAGTTATAGAATTTCGCGTCGCTATAGTAAAAATAAACGTTGGTAGGCCCTTCGTACTGCGTTACTAACGATAAAACGCTTTCCATTTGAGGGGAACTCTCGGAGGGAAGTCTTAAAAACAGCCCTCTTTTTGAGGTTTTGCCCTTATTGGCGGAAACCGGTTTTGAACCGCCGGGTTTGGCGTCGGTATTTTTAATATTGTTGGGGTTTATCGGCGTCTCGGCTGAAGGCTTTAAAGGAACGTTTTTAATATCGTCGTTATTTGCGTCGCTTTCGGCGGGAACGTTTAAAGGAGCGCCGTTATTTGGGGTTTTGTTTTTATAAGAAGGAACGTCGGAAGCCGTCGCTGGGATGGGGTCGTTTTTATAATCTATATTTTTAACGGACTCCGGCGGTGGAGCCAATTCTAAAGTATCGAGCGTGATTTTCGGACTTTCGTCGTCTCGCAGTTCGAGTCTGCCCTCGATAATAACGATACCGTCTTCTTTCAGCAGTTCGGAGTAATCTTCCATTTTTTTAGAGAAGACGACTACTTCTATAGATCCCGTGACGTCCTCGACTTTAAGGAACGCGATAGTAGTGTTGCTTTTTGTGATTTTCTTTTTGACTGAGGACAAAATACCTAGAACTTTTACTTTTTGACCCGACTTATAAGGGGAATTCCTGTCGTTTGCGTCGCTCTCTAATAAATCGCCGATACTTACGGATTTTATCAATTTAATATAATTTTTGTAAACGGCTATCGGATGACCCGACATATATATGCCCGTGGCGTCTTTTTCGAGCTGAAGAATTTCTTTTTCGGAAAATTCGGGAAGATTGGGGACGGCGGGTTCGGAGGATTTAGCTATATCCTCGCTCATATCGAAAAATCCGATTTGACCTTCCACGGAGTGTTTCTTCTCGTTCTCCAAGGTTTCCACGGATATGTCGACCATGTTCATCATTTGTCTTCTGTTAGTCCCAAGACCGTCCAAAGCGCCGGCCTTAATAAGGCTTTCGACGCATCTTCTGTTAAAGTCTTTGCCGTATGTGCGCTTGCAAAAAGAGTAAAACGACTCGTACTTTCCGTGTTCGTCGCGCTCTTTTATTATTAAATCAACGTAGTTTTGAGACACGCTTTTAACGGCTAAAAGACCGAATCTTACGGACGCGTTGTCGACGGTGAAATCTCTGCGGCTGCTGTTTACATGAGGAGGCAGGACGGATATTCCGAGATTCTGGCACTCGTTTATATACGGGACTATTTTTTCGGCGTTTGAGAGGACGCTCGTGAGCATAGCCGCCATAAACTCGCACGGGTAATGTTTTCTGAGCCAGGCGGTTTGATACGTTACGTAAGCGTAAGCCGCGGAGTGGGACTTATTGAAGGCGTATGAGGCGAAAGACGCCATATCGTCAAAAATGGCGTTCGCCGCGTCTTTGTCTATGCCTCTTTTAATGCATCCGTCGCAGGGGGACGAACCGTCCGAACCGTCCGAACCGTAAAGGAAGTATTTTCTCTGTTTCTCCAAAACGTCGGCTTGCTTTTTAGCCACGGCTCTTCGCACCATGTCGGAGGCGCCGAGGGAGTAGCCCGCCAAGTCCCTGAAGATTTGCATAACCTGCTCTTGATAGACTATACAGCCGTATGTTACGTCGAGGATAGGCTTTAAAAGAGGGGTTGGATATTTTATTTTATCGGGGTGAGCCCTGTTTTCAAGGTACTGCGGGATAAAATCCATGGGACCCGGGCGGTAAAGGGCGATGACCGCGATAATATCCTCAAGGTTTTCGGGGCGCATATTTATCATAAGGGATCTTATGCCCGCCGATTCGCATTGGAAAACGCAGCTTGTGCCGCCCGCCGCCAACATTTCGTAAGTCTCCTTATCGTCGACGTCGACTTTATTTATATCGAAATCGGGGACTTTTTCTTTAACGAGTTTTTCGGCGTCAGATATAACCGTAAGCGTCCTGAGACCTAAAAAGTCCATTTTAAGAAGACCTAATTTTTCTACCCAGCCTTTGTAGTATTGAGTTACTATAGAGTCGCCGCTTTTAAATAACGGAACGTACTCGTCGACGGGATCTCTGCAAATAACCACGCCCGCCGCGTGCATACCGGTATTTCTGACCATGCCCTCGATTTTCATGGAAATATCGACGAGATTTTTAATTTGCGGGTCGCTTTCGTAGAGCTTTCTAAAGTCCTGACTTGACTCGATGGCTTTGGCGATAGTCATTCCGGGGTCGGCGGGGATTTCTTTTGTTACGGCGTTTACAACCGACAGCGGCACGCCGAGAACTCTTCCTACGTCGCGAACCGAGCCTTTAGCCGCCATAGTGCCGAAAGTCGCTATTTGCGCTACGTGATCCTCCCCGTAACGCTTTTTAACGTATTCTATGACTTCGTTTCGTCTGGCGTAGCAGAAATCTATATCGAAATCGGGCATACTGACTCTTTCGGGGTTTAAAAATCTCTCGAAAAGAAGATTATAACGCATGGGGTCTATCGAGGTAATGCCCACGCAGTACGCCGCTATGCTGCCCGCTCCGGAGCCTCTGCCGGGCCCTACCGGTATATTGACGGATCTCGCGTAATTTATATAATCCCAGACTATAAGAAAGTAGTCGGTAAATCCCATTGAGTTTATAACGCCTAATTCGTAATCGAGCCTTTCTTTGTATTCGGGGTGAGAGCCGCCGTATCTGTCGGCAAAGCCTTTATAGCAGAGATCCTTAAAGTACTCGAAATGATCCTGCCCGTTCGGAACCTGATAATTAGGAAGAATAGTGTCGCCGAACTTGAGTTCAACGTTGCACATATCGGCTATTTTACTGGTATTTTCGATGGCGTCGGGGTACATGGGGAAAAGCCCCGCCATCTCGTCGCCCGATTTTAAGTAAAATTCCTCGGTCGCGAAGCCCATGCCGACGTCTTCGTTTATGGTGTGTTTGGTTTGAATGCAGAGGAGGATTTTTTGTATTTCGGAATCGGATTTTTCGATGTAATGGGCGTCGTTTGTGGCGACTATCGGTATATCCAGCTCTCTCGCGATTTTAACGATCAAGGGGTTGGTCTTTTTTTGCTCGGGGAGATTGTGGTCTTGAATTTCAAGGTAGTAATTCCCTTTTCCGAAAACGTCGTTATACCATTTGGCGGTTTCTTTCGCCTTCTCGTACTCGTCTTTTAAAAGGTACTGCGGGATTTCCCCCGCGAGGCACGCCGAAAGACAAATTAAATCCTCGTGATACTGTTTTAAAAGATCGTGGTCGACGCGCGGCTTTGTGTAAAAACCGTCCACCCAGGCCGATGAAACCAACTTAACGAGGTTTTTGTAGCCGTTAAAATTCTTGGCTAAAAGGACAAGGTGGTTTCTTTTATTGTCTATGCCGTGAACTTTATCGAAACGCGTTCTGGGGGCGACGTAAACCTCGCAGCCTATTATCGGTTTTATGCCGTGTTCCTTACACTCAAGGTAAAAATCAATGCAGCCGAACATCACGCCGTGATCCGTTATGGCTATGGCTTTTTGGCCCAATTCTTCGGCGCGTTTTATAAGGGGCTTTATTCTGCAAGCCCCGTCGAGAATACTGTATTCCGTATGAACGTGGAGATGAGTGAAGTCAACCATTTAAATCAATCCTTTAAAAGCGGCGCCGCGGCTTAATTTTGACCGTAATAGGCGTTCTTGCCGTGCTTGCGAAAATAGTGTTTGTTTAGTAAATAATCGTCTATAGAGGACGCCGTTGGGTTTAAAGCTAACGTGTTAAAAGCCATTTCGGCAATAATTTCCAATATGGAGGCGTTTTGGGAAGCGTCTTTGGCGTTCTTTCCAAAAGCAAAAACTCCGTGGGATTTAACGAGAACGCCGGGGACTGAAAGAGGATCGATATTGTTTTCCTTAAAGTGGGAAACTATCGCGAGTCCCGTGTTTTTTTCGTAGTCGGTTTCCACCTCGTCTTTTGTTAAGGCTCTCGCCAGAGGGATTTCCCCGTATGAAAAATCGGCGTGAGTCGTCCCTAAAGGAGGAATGGAAAGCCCAGCCTGGGCGAAAGAAGTCGCAAACTTAGAGTGCGTGTGTACTACTCCCCCTAAAACCGGGAAAGCTTTATATATTTCTATATGGGAAGGAGTATCGGAAGATGGTTTTAAAGAGCCTTCCAAAACGTTCCCGTTTAAGTCGACTATTACCATCTTGTCGGGAGTGAGTTCGGAATAGGGAACGCCGGAGGGCTTAATCGCCAAAACGTTATTTTCGTTGTCAAAAGAAGAGGCGTTGCCCCATGTAAAAGGAGCGAGACCGTACTCCTTCAGTTTAATGTTCCCGTTAAACGCGTCCTCTTTTATTTTGCTAAACAATGAGACCGCCTCCTGAATTTAGTTATTTTAAACGTTTGAGTTTTTTAATTAAAATGGGAACGGAAACGACCGACAGGGCGAACGCCAAGGCTAAGACCTTGTTTTTAGCGCTCTCCGCCTCGTCCGCGTCAAAGAACCATCTTAATACTGAAATAATGTTTTTCCCGCATAAATCCCAGTAGCTTAAATTGTAAGTTTTAAAGTCTTTGGGCGCGTTTTCGGAAAGTTCAAATACCCTAACGCCTCTTTTTTCATTGGCGTAGCACCTAAACGACGCGCAGGGTGTGGCGATAAATTTAACGCCTTCGTATTCCCCGATAAAGCAGTTCCTGTGGTCGTGACCCGACGCGACCGCTAAAACCCCGCCGTCGCTTTTTATAGCGTTAAAGAAGCCGTTTTCAGAGGTTACGGGGTTAATCATTTCGCCTAAAACGCCCGTTACGTTATCTTTTAATTTATAGTATTTCCCGTTAAATGAAATTGAAGACTCGCTTTCGGGACATTCTGTAATTAAGTTGAGCGTTTCTTTAAGAGGAACGTGAATAAAAACGATAGAGGGGTAAGGCTCGCCGCCGTTTTGCTTTTTAAGTTTTTCGCTCTCGTTTTTAAACCATTCGACGGTTTTTTCCGTTACCTCCAGATAACACTCGTCGTTGGATTTATCGCATCTCGCCGAGTCAATCATGTAAAAATAAAATACGATTTTTTTGCCGTCCTCTGAATATATGGGGACGCCGTATGTCCCGGAAAGATCGCCTTTGTTTTCCAAGCCTATATTTAAAGGGCTGCTTCTGAAAATATCCGCCTGCTCGTCTTTGGTAAACGAGTTCATATCGTCGTGATTGCCGAAAATCGCCGAAAACGGGATATTTCGTTTTTCCGGAATATCTAAAATGTAAGACAGAGCTTTTTTTAAGTTCTTAAATTCTTTTTCTTTAGGCATATCCCTTCCGCAGTCAAGATCCGTGAAGGCTTTTAAACTCTTGACGTATGACTTTAAATCGTCGCTCGTTTTAAGGCTCTTTAAAGCGTAAGAGAGAAAAGCCGTAAGACCCCATCTGTAGTCTTTTAAGTGGTTGCCTAAAATGTTGTCGCCGGTAAAGACTATGTAGTCGGGATTTACTTTGTCGCAGGCTTTATTAAGCATATAAAGCATGGTTTTTCTGACGAAGTTCATATCCTGAGCGTCGCTGATCTGAAGGATTTTAAATTTGCCGTCTTTAAATTTTAAGTCCATTTATATATCAAGATAGCATAAAACGTTATCAAAGTCGCGTTTCGCTAAATCCTCTCTTTTTATTAAAAAGTACAGGTATCCGCTGTTTTTAAACTCAAGCGTAAAATCGTCGCCAGAAAAAGAATCGAGACAAAAAAGAAGAATATAGTCGTTTAAGTTTTTAGCGTTTCCGGGAATCTCGCCTAAAATCTGATGATGAAAAGAGGTGGAGATATTTTCGTCTAGGGAAAAGCCTATTTTAAGAGGGGAAAAGCCGTAAGGAGCGCCGTTTTCGTCCACTATTTCGCCTTCCTGAAGGTCGCGTTCGGACGCGTCCGAGTACTTGACCGCGAAATCGTCTTTGTTTTGAAAGCCCTCTTTTATTTCGGGAGCGTCTTTTTCGCCTAAAGCGTTGGCGATAGAGCCGAAAAAATAAAGCATACCCGACTTTGGAAAAATATCGGAGTAGGAAGCTATATCTTTACAATTAATTTGAGCTATAAACTCAAGATCGTAGCCCTCTAAATCTTTGGGCCAGATAAAGCCCTCGGGAAGGTCGGGAGAACCAAAGAACCTGCTCTCCCCTAAAATGAGGGAAGAGCCGCTTAATGTAAGAAAAACGCCTTGACAGCCGCTCAAAACAATCACCTTAAACTCTATTTCCAATTTATTTTATAACAAATTATTTTAAATTGCAATAAGCAAAATAAATCTTTGCGATTGACAAAGGCGGCAAAGAAATGTATAATTTTTACGGTTAAAATAAAGAGCCTTTTTTACAAGGGGGAGATCAAATGAAGATAACTTTTATGGGAGCCGGAAGCACGGTTTTTGTAAGAAGCATAATAGGCGACAGCCTTCTGACGGACTGTTTAAAAGATTCCGAGTTCGCGCTCTATGATATCGACGGCGAGAGACTCTCGCAGAGCAAAACCATTTTGGACAGCATGAACGAGTCCTCGGGCGACCACGCGAAAGTTACGGGCTATTTAGGCGTTGAAAACAGAAAAGAAGCTTTAAGAGGCGCGACGTTCGTAATCAACGCGATCCAAGTCGGCGGCTACGACCCTTGCACGATAACGGATTTTGAAGTCCCTAAAAAATACGGGTTAAGGCAGACTATAGGCGACTCTTTGGGAATAGGCGGCGTCATGAGGGCATTAAGGACGATTCCAGTTATGGAAGACTTTTGCCGCGATATGAACGAGGTGTGCCCCGACGCGCTTTTCTTGAATTACGTAAATCCCATGGCGATGATTACGGGCTATGTGCAAAGGTACCTTTTCCCCAATACTATTGGTCTTTGCCACTCGGTGCAGGCGTGCGCTAAGAATCTCCTCGAGGGCGTGGATATGTTAGAATATTTAGACGGTCATAAAGAACTGATCGCGGGGATAAATCACCAGGGGTGGCTTTTAAAAATCGCCGACAAGAACGGAAACGACCTTTACCCCGAGATTAAAAGAAGAGTCGCCGACAAATTAGAAAACGACAGAGATTTTGACGACCTTGTAAGATTTAAATACGTGGATATGTTCGGCTATTACTGCACGGAGAGCAGCGAGCATAACGCGGAGTACAACCCCTATTTTATCAAGTCCAAGTACCCGGAGCTTATAGAAAGATATAACGTGCCCTTAGACGAATACCCGAGAAGATGCGTAAGGCAGATCGAGGGTTGGAAAAAGGAGTACGAGGAGCTTAAAGAGGGCGGTCATAAAGAATTTAAAAAGACGGGCGAGTACGCGTCGCGCATTATGGCGGCCGTAGTTTCGGGCGAGCCTTTTAAAATAGGCGGAAACGTCCTTAACACTAACCACATTATAGATAATTTCCCGGAAGAGGCGTGCGTCGAAGTCCCCTGCCTTATAGACGGGGCGGGCGTTCACGCGACGAGAGTGGGGAAACTCCCGACTCAGTGCGCCGCTCTTAATATGACTAACATTAACTGCCAGCTCATGACTATTAAGGCCGCGAGAACAAGAAAGAAAAACGACGTTTATTTGGCCGCGATGCTAGACCCGCACACGGGAAGCGAATTAAGCATTGACGATATTGTAAAAATGTGCGACGATTTAATAGACGCTCACGGCGACTGGCTGCCGAA
>CAYUEV010000051.1:0-9102 GCA_964443825.1 uncultured Eubacteriales bacterium | reverse complement strand
GACTACCCCGGAAAACTGTCAAATGCTTTGCGCCGATTGCAACCGCCGCAAGAGCGACATATAACCCCGTTCCGGCAAACTCCCGGTTCTAAGGTTTTAAATAAAAGACCTCGCGCTTTAATGGGTAGGGCGCGTTCGTATTGCCGTACATATTAAGTCATATTATAAGGAGGCGCTTTATGGAAAAGGCAAAATCAAATAAAAAAATTATTAAGGGAATCGTCGTCGCTCTGATTGCGGCGGCTCTTGTCGCGCTGATTGTCGTAATCATAATTTTCTTCGGATATTATCCTCATTATCTGTCGCACAAAAAAGAAATTACCTACACTTCGCAGCCCGCGGACGCCGGCACGGTAAAGGTCATGAGCAGCAACGTCCGCTACAAAAACAACTCCGACCATGGCAAAAAATCGTGGTATTACAGGGCGGATCTCCTGATTAAAAACATAGAAAGCGTGAAACCCGCGATAATAGGTTTTCAGGAGGTGACGCCGCCTCAATACGAATACCTTACGGAATGTCTTAAAGGATTTGACTCCGTAACGGAGTACAGAGACGACTCTAAAATGCCCGAAAGCTGCCCCGTTTTCTACAGAACCGACTGTTACGACCTGGTAGACAAAGGTTCGTTCTGGCTGTCGGAAACTCCGGAAGTAATGAGCGTGGACTGGAATTCCGGCTGCTACAGAGTTTGCAGCTACGTCATTTTAAGGGATCGCGCCGCGGATAAAAAATTCGTCGTCTTCAACACTCACCTTGACAACGCCAGCGAAGAGGCGCGTATTAAGGGAATCGGGGTTGTACTCGATAAAATAGCTCAATTCGGCGATCTTCCGAGCGTTATCATGGGGGATTTCAACGACGTCGAGGGCAGCGCCACTTATATCGACGCTACAAAGAATTTTTACGACGCGAAATATCAGCTTCCCGACCCTATGATTTCCTGCACTTATCAGGACTTTGGCAAGGCTCTCGACGAACCGTGCCTTGACTATTTTATGATTTCCAAGAAGGGAATCGAGGTCAAGGATTATAAGGTTATAACCGCCACTTACGACGGAGCGTATCCCTCGGATCACTTCCCGATTTATCTGGAATTTAAGCTCTCTTAACAATCGCTCAGGCTAAAAAGGGATTAGTTAAACGACGCCGTTAAAAAGCGGCGCCGTTTAGTTTTATCTGTTTCGCCTTTAATCAATCGCCGTAATTTTTCTCAATTTCATTTATCGGCCCGGTAAAACGCTCCGGCAGCGGCTGCAAGGATCTCTTTCCGTTTACAAAGTCCGTGAAAATCGCGGCCTTGCTGTTGTTGCCCATTTGAAACTTTGAAATCAGATCAATAAGCGCTTCTCTCTTATCGCCGTTTTTGAGCGCCTCGACGTTCTTAAGAACGACGGTTAATTCGTCCGTAGGCTTTATGTCGTCGATAAAAACACAGACGGTTTTTTCGTTTCCGGATTTAAAACCGACCGTTTCCCCGTTTACGAGAACTTCAATATCGGCTTTTGTTATGTCTTTAAACGAAAGTTTATAACTTCTCTTTTGTGGTACGACGCTTATGTCGCCCCTGACCTTTGATACGGTGAATTTCACGGCGTCCGCGTCTTCGTTTACCTCAAAGTCCGTAAAGGCGTATTCCCCGTCTTTATATTTCATCGTTTCGCCGTCGTCCTCATACATCGAGAAAACGTTATTTCCTCTGTACACAAGAATTTCCATCTTTTCGGGGTTGCCGACGTCGTTTGTTCTGTCGTTTATCGAAAGCGGTATTATAGCGCCCGCCTTGGCCAGCACGGGAATGCACGACTGATCCCGGTAAAGTTTGAGTCTTTGCGGTCCGTTGTAAATTCTGCCCGTAAAGACGTCCGTGAACCTGCCCTCGGGAATGTATGTGTCGGCGCCCGCCAAAAGAGTTTCCTTGTCAACCGGCGAGGTTATGGGCGAGACAATAAGCTCCGAGCCGAAGAAATATTCATTTTTGCACCGGTAGGCGTCTTCCTGCTTCGGATAGCGGTAGTACATCGGTTCGCAAAGCGCCGTTCCGTCGTGACTTGTGCGATAATTCATGGTGTAGAGATACGGAATCATTCTATGGCGGAACCGCAGAGCCGCGACAGCCGCTTCCTCCGCGAATTTGCTGTATTTCCATGGTTCTTTGCCCATAAACTCGTTTGAAGTCGAGTGAAGTCTGTTAATGGGGCTGAAAATTCCGAACTGCACCCAGCGGATATACAGTTCGTCGTCCTTGTGGCCGAAGTGGTGTCCGCCGACGTCATGACTCCACCATGTGTAACCTATGTTCGAGGCGGTGGAAGTGAAATACGGCTGAAAATCCAAAGCCTCCCAGTTTTGGGACGTGTCGCCGGAGAAACCCAGAGGATAGCGGTGAGAACCCGCCTTCGCAAACCTTGAGAGAATGAGCGGGCGGCGGTCTCCGTCCCTTCCTATATCCATAAAGTGATAGTGATTCAGCGCCCAAAGCGGGTCAAGTCCCGGAGTTTTTGACCTTCTGCCCTGCTGCCAGTCAATCCACCAGAAATCGACGCCCTCGTCCTGCATGGGCTTGTGAATTATGGAGAAATAGGCCTCCATAAATTTTTTATCGGTGACGTCAAAGGGATATTGTTTTTTCTTCTTGGGGTCGTCGCCCATAAAGCGCGCGAAATCGTCGTACATATCCTCAAACGGGCGCATACCGGAGGCGGGGTGGAGATTCATGGTGACTTTAAAGTTCTTTTCGTGCAGCCAGTCCAAAAACGCCCTGTGGTCGGGGAAGAGGTCGGTGTTCCAGCTGTAGCCCGTCCAACCGGGGGAAACGACGTTATACACGCCCTGTATGAATGTGCGGACGTCCTTAGGAGATTCCTGTTTGCCGAATTTGCCCACAACGTCTACCCAGTGCCAGTCCATATCCACCGTGGCGACGGTTATCGGAATCTGCTCGTAAATAAAACGCTCCATGAGCTCAATGTACTCCCGTTGAGAGTAAGCTTTATACCTTGACCACCAGTTGCCGAATACAAATCTGGGAAGAAGCGGGGCGTGACCCGTCAGGTTAAAAAAGTCTTTGACCGCTTGTCTGTATTCATAGCCGTAGGCAAAGTAGTATATATCGCTCTCTTTAGCGCTCCTCGGCGTTATCCGCGCGTCGTCTTCCACGACCAGCGCGTCGCTGTCGTCCAAAATCGCCACGCCGTTTTTGGATATGATTCCGTCCTCCAATGGAGCGGGACCGCCGGTTCTGTCCAGAGTCCGCCTCGTGCCCTTTAAATTCCCGCTTTTGTAATCCTTGACGACTCTTGAGTCCGAAAGTATGATGTATTCCATCTTATTTTTGGCCGTGTCATAGCAAAACTCGGTCTTTTCGGTGGCGATTACAATTTTGCTCCCGCTTATTGTTTTTTGAAATTTCGGCTCGTCAAAATCCCTGAACCAAACCGTCTGCGTAGGTTTATCGCAAAAAAATCCGTTTTTTGTGTTTTCAACGCGCACAAGCGACGGCGTGAGAACGGTGATTCTTGTGCTCCCCAAAACAACGGTGCAATTCTCTTTTGCCCACGGTGAACATTTGGGTACAAAAGCGTCAAAATATTCGCTCATATAAAAACCTCCAAAATTCGTCTACAAAATACTGTCCTAATAGTCCTTTCCCCTGCCGTCGTCTCTTTTAAAGCCGTCTTTGTCGTTTAAATATTTATATCTCTTGAGTTTTTTGTATTCCTTTTGTTCCTTGTTTGTCAGTCTGAACGTGAACGGGCGGTTATTTTCTATCCTGTCGTAGACGTCGCTCACAAGAACCGCGTTGTCGGAGAGAACCTTTGACAAAGACAGTATGATCATTTCGCCGTCGACGGGAAAGGTCAGAGTTTTGGCGCCGCGCGTATCTATCCTGACCACATAAAAGCAAAGTTGTTTGGCGGTTACGTCTTTTCCGTTCGGATCGTGGCAGTGCGTGGCCTCATAGCCCAGATTCGCGTCCTTTATATAAGCGGTTTCGCCGAAATCGTAAAGATCCCAACGCGCGAAACGCTCGGTCATGGAGTAAATTTTCTTTTTAAGCGGAGCGTCGTCAAGTTTAAACTCGACCGTCTTATCGTCTCTCGCCGCGGCGCAAAGCGCCAAAACGCTCTTAACGTCGGAATCTATGCCGATTTTTCGCCCGTCGGCGGTAAAGGCGTTGGCGCCGTCCTTATGAAGTTCAAATATTCCGCCGCAGGAACGAATAGAATCCGAAGCGATTTCATACGGAATGTTGTAAGGGAAATCGCCTTTTTCGTTTTGCTTTGTGATGATTTTTCTGTTATATTCGGTCTCCAGAGGCGCGCACAACTCGGTTTTTTTGACAAAATCGGGCTTTTTTAAGGTTAAGAGGAAGCTCTTGATTTCATAAGGCTTAAAGGAGCAGACAAGTTTTGAATCCGAGACTTCGGCGGGACCCCTGGGTTCTTCGCTGCCATAGATCTCCTCCGCGCTCTCAATGCCCTCCCCCAGCGTCAAGGTATAGTTTTCAACGGTTCTGTTAGCGCCCTCGTTAAGCCGCACCACAATTTTATCGCTGTCCTCGGCCATTTTTACGGCTCTTACCAAAACGTCGTCGGAAGAAGTCTGTATGAAATTGTACTCGCTTCCCAGAATCCCGGCGTGTTTCGGAAGTTCAAAAGCCGACGCCGGCGTCACAAAACCGCGCGCCGCCTTTTGCGTTTGCGCGCCTAATTTGCCGTTGTGACTGAAAACGGCGAAAGAATATCTGTTAAGTCCCAAATCCATAAAAGACTGCATTGAGTCGATCTTGTAGTTTTTCCTCGGGGTGTGTATAGCGGTTAGTCTTAGCGTATTGTCGTCGAATTTATCCCAGCCGTATTTGCATTCGCTCAATATGCTGACTCCGAAGGAACCATCCCTGTCCGTCAAATCGACCCATTTCTGCGCGGGAACCTCAAACAGCTTTTCATTCATATTTTTGCGCTCTATCGCTCCCAAACCCAGGTCAAAAGTCGCGACGTCGTTTGACGCCGTAAGGGAAAACTTGTGTTTTGCGAGCATTTTAAGCGACCGCCATTCTATCTGAGAATAGACTTCTACTATTTCTCCTCCGCTTGAAAGCGCGTAGACGAAAGAGAAAACGCTGTTTTCAAATTTCTGAGTAACTTTAAGCGCCACTCTCGCCTTTCCGTTTTCAAGAATTTCGGATTTTACGAATTTCGGAACATAGTCCTCGTTTTTGTTAGCTTCCGCGTAATTCATTTCCCAGGCGGGCCAGTTAGCGGAACCGGAGTATCTGTAAAGTCCCAAAGTTATCGGCTTTTTAAGGAGTTGTCTGCCGCCGGCGGATTTGTCGACTATTGAGGCTATATCGCCGTTTTTGTTCAATTTTACGTCGTATTTTTCATTTGAGAGCGAATTTTCGGTGATCTCAAGGGCGCTTTCAAGGGCGCAGGGCTCCGGCGATTCTCTCACGTCATATACTTTCGTACCCATGGGGCCTACGTCGGCGACCATAACGACTTTAAGTTTCCCGTCGGGAAGCCTTTGAGACTGTGATTTTATCTCATTTGAATCCGAGTCAAAAACTCTCACAAAATCGCTTTTGACATTTTCGAGCGTAAATTCAACGCAGCTTTTTCGCGGGAACTCCATCGAATTGAAAACGCAAATAGCCCTTCCCTCGCAGCGGGAGCTGTTAAGAAGATTTGAATACGCCCCTACGGAGCTTTCATATTCGTTTTTGAACTGATTCATTGAAAGCGCGTAATCGTTCCACGAACGCTTATATACTCTCTGGCAGGACGTACCCGGCAGATCGTCGTGGAACTGGTGCGCGATAAATCTCTTCCACGCCGTTGTGAGACCCTGCCTGTCGTAGCTCCTGACGCCTAAATAATCGGCTATTACGGAGCTTCTCTCGGCCGTGTCCGCAAGTTCCTCGCAGCGTCTGTTCCAGCGTTTGCCCACGCACCTTGAAGTGTAGCCGCCCACGCCGTGATTTTGCATCACAAGCTCGTTGTCCCAGACGGGAAGTCTGTCCTTCTGTTCCCGCGTGAAATTGTTTTCGACGTCTCTGAAAATTTCATCCGCGTATGCCTGATGGACTTCAATATCGCTTTCGCCGTTTTTCTTTTCCTCGTTCTCGACAAACCTTACCGATCTCTCCGCGGGCGCGCCGCCTCTGTCCCCAACGCCGTGGAAAATGTAAGTCATATCGAGACCGTATTTTTCGTCTTCTTTCAGTTTGTCAAGGACAAAGCCCCAGTTGCGCAGTTTTTTGAGCGTGTAGGAATAGGAATGAGGATTTATATTGGCGAGAATTTTTTCTCCGTCCGCGCCTACCCAATAGCCTATGTCAAACGGCGTCCCGAACGCGCTGCCCCAGGCGAGTTTTTGCGTGGTGAAGCCCAGGAGATTGCAGTGGCGCGCGACGCTCGGGAGAGCTTTTCCGAAACCAAAACAATCGGGCAGGTAAACGTCTTTGCTCGTTATGCCGAATTTCTTTTTAAAATAAGAGTTGCCAATGAGTATGTTTCTGATAAGAGCTTCCGGAGAGGGAACGTTGACGTCGCCGTTTTCATAGGCGGAGCCGCAGACGCGCCATCTGCCCTCTTTTATATAATCGCTCATCTTCTTAAAAAGCTCCGGATAATACTCCTCCATCAGCTCATATCTGTATGAACCCTCGAATGAGAAAGTGTAGTTCGGATATTTTTCAAAAAGTTTAAAATTGTCTTTGAGCGTTTTTAAAATGTATTTGTCTATCGTCTCTTCTAAATCCCAACACCAGACGGTGTCAAGATGCGCCGTGGCGACGACATAGATTTTCTTTTTTGCCACTGATATTCTCCCTAAGAACCGATTTTCTTATTTACCGCGAAATGCAGGCAGTCGCAGACTATATATATGCCTATAGTCAGGAAGAACCCGACGCCGGGTTTTCCTCCCATTGCCATAACGGCTATTGAAACGCCCAGCAGCGCCGCGAGATTAATTGCCGACGCGATTATGTTTCTCAAAAGCCCCTTGTTAAAGGCGCTGAAAAGGCTTACGATAATCTCCGCAAGGGACAGCAGTATCACAAGCGCCATTGAGACGACCCCGAGAAAATACGGGACGTCCGCCGTCAAAGCGCCTATATCAAAGCCGCCGGAAATAATTGATTGTATAAGCGCTATCAGGCTGACGGTCTTGTCGCCTATAGTAAACATCGGCAGGCACATCGAGCCCAGCGGCGTAAAAAACAAAACAAGTCTTATAATCGTCAGCGCCGAGCCTATCGAGGATTTTTTGATTTTTGAGCCGAAAAGGCCGAAAGCCTCCGTTTCCTTTCGCGCCTTTTCCGCGTCCTGCTGAAGCCGCTCGTCAAAGTTATAGTAAAGCATGTTTATCCCGCAATTAGGACACTCCTGCTTCAGATAAAATACGCTGAGTTTCTGATTGCATTTAGGGCATCTCGTTTCAATCATCTTCGGCGCCTCCCGATATTTCCTTTGAGAGTTCCCCGTGGCGTATTCTCAGTTCCTCTCGTATCGTCTTAAGTTTTTTGCCCGTAAGATCATACCAGAAATACGGTATAACCGCTATGGCGCCCAGGATGTGGGGGATGAATGTAAACAGCGCCCAGATGTAAAAATCCGTTTTGTCGCCCTTAACCGTGACGGTCTCCGAAGTTCCGGGTATCGTTTTAAACGACAGACCTATTAACGGCAGCAGCGCCGCGCCCAGAGAGCTCGAAATAGAACCCGTCAGCTTCCCTACAAAGGTCAGAACAGAGAATGAAACACCCTCGTTTCTCTCTCCTGTTTTCCACTCCATATAATCCACCGTGTCGCCTATCATCTCGGTCGGAATGACGCTGTTGACGGTGTTAAAGAAACTGAAAATGAAGTTCTGAACCATTAAAAGCGGAATCACGACGCCGAATTTTGTGTAACTTCCGCTGCCGATTAAGAAAACGAGTCCGCCGACGACAAGTCTGCAAAAGGCGTTTAAGAAAATAATCTGTTTGTTGTCAAAACGCTTTTTGAGCTTGGGTATGAGCAGATATGTGATAAAACCGAAAATTGTTCCCGGCAGGGAAATGAGCAGCGTGAGAGAGTTGAGCTGAATTACCTCAGAATAGTAGTATGTCGAAAAGACGCCCGCAAGTCCGCTCACGGAGCCTAAGACGTTGGAGAGTATAATTAAGAGCAGAGGTTTGTTTTTAAACATCAGCTTAAAACCGTCAAGAACGGACGGTTGTTTTACGGACTGAACGACTCTCTCTTTTGTGCAAATTCCCGCAAGTGAAAAAAGTCCCATGCCGAATGTGGCGGCTACTACGGCGAGCAGCAGGAAGACCTGCGACAGGTTAAGCCCGATCGAGCCGTTGGCGCTCAGATCCATCATAACTACCAGAATCGTGGTAGAAAGTCCGCCTATGAGGCTTGAAAGGAATCTCGCGCTTGAAATCACTCTTGTTCTGTCCGACGGAGACGGGCTGATTGCCGCGCTCATGCCCCAAAACGGAATATCCCCGATTGTGTAGAAAAGTTCCCACAGGAAGTATGATACGTACATATAAGCGACTCTTATGGCGGTCGATCCTACGTCCTGCAAAATAATGGGTCCCGAAAACAGCAAAACCGTAAAAATCGACAGCGGCAGCGGCACGAACAGCAAATACGGGCGAAGTTTTCCGTACCTAGTCCTCGTCCTGTCAACCACGCTTCCCATAAGAGGGTCGTTGACGGTATCCCAGATTCCCAGAATGAGAACCATAAGCGAAACCGCCCCGGCCGGAAGACCGAAAACCTTTGTGAAAAACAACGACATATAGCCGCCGGCAACCATATTGTAACCGAAGACCTGACCCGCGTTCGCCAATCCGTAGGCGATGTTTTCCTTAACGCCCACGTAGCGTATTTCTTTTTCATTCTCCATTAGCAGCCCTCTTTTCACAAGGAAAAAAATTTTAAAGTCCTACGATATTATTATAAAGTAATACGCGGCAAAACGCAATATATATTTGTCCGAAGGAACGTTTAATTTGCGGCGTAATTAAAGGAATTTGCGGGTTTAATCCGCCTGCGTTTTAGTAATAAACGAAATCCCGCCATGTTAAGCCGGATATAG
>CAYUEV010000050.1:0-9386 GCA_964443825.1 uncultured Eubacteriales bacterium | reverse complement strand
TATTGAGTTACTTGGATCGTATTGAGTTGTATTAGGTTGTTCGGATCGCATTGGGCTGTACCGTACTAAGTATATTGGATCGCGTTAGATTGTTCGGATTTATTGATCGCATCGGGTTGTTCCGATTGTACCGGTCTACACTTGTACTAAGCGTATCAGATTGTATAAGGCTATTCCGATTGTATTGGGTTATATACACTAGGCATATCAGACTGCATTAGTTGTTCGGATTGCGTTGGGCTGCATAAAATATGCCGGATTCGTTAGATTATATTGAACCGTATTGAGCCGTCAGGTTATATCGCGGGGTTTTAAAATTTTTGGAAGGGATCGCGTAAATTAAGCGCTTAATTTATGAATATAGGAATTGTGGGATTGGGTCTTATCGGCGGGTCTATGGTGAAAGCGTTAAAAGCTTTCACGGACAATAAAATTTACGGCTATGATATAAAAAACGACGTCGTGAACGAGGCCGTGTCGCGCAATATCCTCGACAGAAAACTCACAAACTCCAATATTTCCCATCTTGATATTCTTATTATCGCTCTGTACCCCGAGGCGGCTATCGATTATGTTAAAGAACACGCTTCCAAAATTTCAAAAAACGCCGTCGTAATGGACTGCTGCGGCGTAAAAAGGCTCGTTTGCGACGAACTTGAACCGCTCGCCGAAGAGTACGGCTTCACTTTTATAGGCGCTCACCCTATGGCGGGGCTTCATATGTCGGGATTCGATTATTCGAGCGAAAATCTCTTTAAAGACGCGTCTTTAGTCCTTTGCCCAAACGGTAAAGTCAAAAAAGAAAAAGTCGATATTTTAAAAGACCTCTTTAAAAAAGTCGGGTTTAACAATATCCAGATATCCACGCCCTCCGAACACGACAGAATTATCGCTTTTACTTCGCAGCTTTGCCACGTCGTGTCCAACGCGTATGTTAAAAACGAGGCGGCGACGCTCCATAAGGGCTTTTCGGCGGGAAGTTACAAAGACTTGACCAGAGTCGCGAAACTTGACGAAAATATGTGGACGGAGCTTTTCCTTGAAAATTACGACTACCTTTTTAAGGAAATCGACGAGCTTATAAACAACCTTACCAAATACAAAGACGCGATTATCAATAAGGACGAAAAGACGCTTAAGCAGCTCTTAAAAGAAGGCAGAGAGCGAAAAGAGTCAATCGACGGCGGCGTTTACAGAGATTAAATTTAAGAGGCGCTTTTATGAATACCGTTAAAGTTCACGCTTCAAAAGATTACAATATCCATATAGGCGAAAATTTATTGGATAAGGCGGGGGAAATAATCAAAAGCGAGCTTGGAGCCCGCTTTGCCGCCGTTATAACGGACGATAACGTAGATAAGCTTTACTCCGAAAGACTGATAAAATCCTTAGAGGGCGCGGGGTTTAAAACCTGCAAGTTCGTTTTCCCGCACGGCGAAGAGTCAAAATCAATCGAAACGTACTCGAAAATTTTAAATTTTTTAGCGGAGAACCATGTCACGAGAGCCGATATGGTAATATCCTTGGGCGGGGGGATCCCCGGAGATATGGGCGGATTCGCGGCGGCGACTTTCTTAAGGGGAATAAAGTTCGCGCAAATTCCCACTACTCTTTTGTCCGCCGTAGACTCTTCCGTAGGCGGCAAAACGGCGGTGAACCTCCCTTACGGCAAAAATCTCGCCGGGTCTTTTTATCAGCCCGATATAGTCGTATGCGACTATAAAACGCTCGACACTTTGGCGCCGGAAGTTTTTTCGGACGGGTGCGCCGAAGTGATAAAATACGGCGTTATAATGGACGGGGAATTTTTTGACTTCCTTAAAGAAAACGAAATAAAAGACAACTTGGAGCGCGTTATTACAAGATGCGTTGAGCTTAAACGCGATATTGTGGATAAAGACGAAAAAGAAACGGGGTTAAGGGCGATCCTCAACTTCGGTCATACCGCGGCCCACGCGATAGAAATTAACAGCTCCTTTAGCATTTCGCACGGAAGCGCGGTCGCCATAGGTATGATTATAGAATCGAGGGGAGCTTTTAAAACGGGGCTTACCGAAACCGACTGTTCGGGTGAAATTAAAAATCTCCTCATTAAAAACAATCTTCCGACGGAGTGCGGATTTACCCCTATGGAACTTTACGATATTTCCTGTTCCGATAAAAAGCGCGGCGGCGATTTCATTAAACTCGTTATCCCAAAGAAAATAGGAAAATGCGAAATAATAAAAATCCCCTTAAACGAGCTTATCGGCTTTTTTAAAGAAGGTCTTTCCTGATTATTTTTAAAAACGGGGTTTACTATGAAAGCTACGATTTCTCTTAAAAACGCCAGAGGATCAATAGACGCCGTATCGTCAAAATCAGACGCTCACAGGTGTATTTTAGCGGCGGCTTTAAGCGACGCCCCCACTAAAATTTTACTTAATTCAACGTCGGACGACATTAAGGCCGCGTGTTCCTGCGTTAAAAGTCTGGGCGGGGAAATTTCCGTTTCAGGGACCGATATTCTCGTAACCCCTCCTAAAAATATACCTGAAAAAGCCGTTTTTGACTGCGGAGAGAGCGGCAACACGATAAGGTTTTTTATGCCCGCGGCGGCGGCTTTGGGGATAGAATCTACTTTTACGGGGCGCGGAAGACTCCCTCAAAGACCGCAGGGGCCTCTTTTGGAAGCTTTAAGAGAAAACGGGGCCGCCTGTTCTGAAGACGGGGAATTTCCCATTAAAATTTCCGGCAAATTAAAAAGCGGCGTTTTTACTCTTCCGGGGAACGTAAGCTCGCAATACGTCACGGGGCTTCTTTTCGCCCTGCCGCTTTTGGACGGCGACAGTCAAATAAAGCTTATCCCGCCCGTCGAATCAAAGCCTTACATAGATATGACCGTTTCGACGCTTAAAAAATTCGGCGTTGGAGTCGTTTCTTCCGAGAACTCCTACTTTGTAAAGGGAAACCAAAAATACGCCTCCCCTAAAGAAATTAAAGTTGACGGCGACTGGTCGAACGGCGCGTTTTTCGTGTGTTTAGGGGCGCTGTCCTCGGTTACCGTAAACGGGCTTTTTAAAAATTCCATTCAGGGTGATAAAGCCATATGCGATATAGTCAGAAGCATGGGCGCGTCGGTAATGAAGGGCGAGGATTTTGTTAAAGTTCAAAAAAACGCTCTCAACGGAATTACGATTAACGCCCGGGATATACCCGATTTAATTCCCGTCGTTTCCTCTTTGGCGACTTACGCTAAAGGCGCCACCATAATAAAAAACGCCGAAAGACTGAGACTAAAAGAGAGCGACAGGTTAAAATCAATAACAAGCCTTATTAACGAGGCTGGAGGGGACGTCAATGAACTTCCCGACGGTCTTTTTATAGTCGGCGGAAAAAAATTAAAAGAAAAATTTACGATTTCGTCGTTTGGCGATCACAGAATGGTCATGGCGGCGGCTCTTCTCTCTTACCGTTCGGAAGTCGTCATAGACGATTTTGAGAGCGTCAATAAGACGTATCCCGCTTTTAAAGACGATCTCATAAAATTAGGCGGAACGGTGGAAATATCTTAACAATAAACGGTGATAAAATGTCGGGGACGACGGGAAAAAACATAAAAATTTCAGTTTTCGGACAATCTCACGGAAAAGCCGTCGGCGTGGTTATCGACGGTCTCCCCGCGGGATTTAAAATCGATATGGACAAAGTAAACTCCTTTATGGCGAGAAGAGCGCCCGGGAGCAATAAATTTTCCACGCCGAGAAAAGAGCCCGACAAACCCGAAATTATTTCGGGCGTAGTCGACGACGTAACCTGCGGGGCGCCTCTATGCGCGATTATTAAGAACGCTAATGCAAAAGGAAGCGACTACGACGGCTTAAAGGACGTTCCGAGACCTTCCCACGCCGATTACGCGGCTTTCGTAAAATTTAACGGATTTAACGACGCGTCGGGCGGCGGCAATTTTTCGGGAAGGCTCACGGCGCCGCTGTGTTTCGCCGGAAGCGTATGCATTCAAATTTTAGAGAGTAAGGGCGTAAAAATAAAATCGCATATTTACTCGATCGCCGGCATAAAAGACAGGCCGTTCGATTTGGCGCGTATTGACGAAACCGATTTAACCAAAAAGGAATTTCCCGTATTAGACGACGACGCGGGCGAAAAAATGAAAGACGCCATTCTTAAAGCGAAATCCGACTTAGACTCCGTGGGCGGTATTGTAGAATGCGCCTTGACGGGCGTTCCGGCCGGTTTGGGCGACCCTAATTTTGACGGCGTTGAAAATAACCTCGCCAAGAATATTTTCGCGATTCCCGCCGTTAAGGGGATAGAATTCGGCGCGGGCTTCGCGGCGGCGGATTTGAAAGGAAGCGAAAATAACGACCCGTACCGCGTAATAGACGGTAAAGTGGCGACCGAGACAAATAACAACGGCGGCATAACGGGCGGGATAACAAACGGTATGCCGATAGTCTTTAGAGCAGCGTTAAAGCCCACTCCGTCGATAGGAAAAGAGCAGCGAAGCGTAAATCTCTCTAAAATGGAAAACGCGTCTCTTACGATCCGCGGAAGGCACGACCCCTGCGTCGCCGTGAGAGCCGTCCCCGCGATAGAGGCCGTAGCGGCGTTTACGATACTTGATTTTTTTTATTAAAATTAAAAGGACTTAAAAATGGATATTAACGATTTGCGAATTCAAATTAACGATATAGATAAAGATCTTACGGCGCTTTTTAATAAGCGCATGGACGTGTCCCTTCAGATCGCTAAATACAAAATCGAAAATAATATTCCCGTACTCGATAAGACCCGCGAAAGGGAGATTTTAGAACGCGCCGCCGCGCGGTCCGAGCCGGATATAAAAAATTACGCGAGAATTCTTTACTCCGATATACTAAATCTTTCGCGCTCTTACCAGCACAAGATAATAACCGGCAACTCCCCCGTCACGTCGAAAATTAAAGAAGTTATCAAGAACAACCCTCTCCTCTTCCCTGAAAAAGCCAAAATCGCCTGTCAGGGCGTGGAAGGGGCGTACTCCCAAAAAGCGTGCGACAGAATTTTCCGCTACCCTGTAATCTCTTATTACGATAAATGGCGCGGAGTGTTCGAGGCTGTGACGTCGGGCGAGTGCGATTACGGCATACTTCCGATAGAAAACAGCACCGCCGGCTCCGTAAATAAAGTTTACGACTTACTAAAACAATACGGCTGTTATATAGTGAGGAGCATAAGACTTAAAATCGACCACTCCCTTTTAGCTAAAAGGGGCGCGAAAATAAGCGATATAAAAGAAATTTTCTCTCACGAACAGGCCATAAGCCAGTGCAGCGACTTTTTAAGCTCCTTTAAAAGCATAGAAATCAACGTCGTTAAAAATACCGCCGCCGCCGCTAAAATGGTCGCGGAAAGCGGCAGAAACGACGTAGCCGCCATAGCGTCTTCAGACTGCGCGGAGCTTTACGCCTTAAACGAGCTTGAAAGCGCCGTACAAAACGCCAAAAACAACTACACGCGCTTTATCTGCATCGCGAAAGACCTGCAAATTTTCCCGGGAGCGGATCGCTCAAGCATTATGATGACCACTCTTCATAAGCCCGGCGCTCTTTATTCCGTGCTTTCAAAATTTAACGCCCACTCCATAAACGTAAGAAAACTTGAATCTAGACCCATGCCGGAAAAAGACTTTGAGTTTTTGTTCTATTTTGATATTGAAGCGTCCGTTTACTCCCCTGACTTATATCAGCTCTTTGACGAACTTTACGCTGAAAATTGCAATTTTACGTACTTTGGCAGTTATTCCGAAATAATATAACGCGCGAAGGGTGATTTTATGGAAGGACTTTACGGTCTTTTAGGCGGGAAATTAGACCATAGCTACTCCCCGCAAATACACGCGATTTTAGGCGATTATGTTTATAAGCTCTTCCCCATGGAAGAGAGCGACGTCGCGCCTTTTCTTAAAAAAAGAGAGTTTTCGGGTATTAACGTAACCATTCCATACAAGAAAACCGTTATGCCATTCCTCGACAGGATAGACGAAAACGCCCTAAAGATAGGAAGCGTAAACACAATAGTAAAAGAAGCCGACAATACGCTCACGGGCTACAACACCGACTATTACGGCTTTTCTTATATGCTTAAAAAAGGCGGCATAGACGTTAAAAACAAAAAAGTCCTCGTTTTGGGCGACGGGGGCGCGTCTTTGACGGTTCAAAGCGTAATTAGGGATTTGGGCGCTAGAGAGATTGTCGTCGCGTCCCTTTTCACCGAAACGAATTACGACCGCTTAGACCCCCATTTCGATTCCGAAATCATAATTAACGCGACGCCCGTTGGAATGTACCCCAACAACCTTGAAACGCTCGTGGACTTAAATAACTTTAAAAACCTCGAAGGCGTGGCGGACGTAATCTATAACCCGCAAAGAACGCTTCTTATGCTTAACGCCGAAAGACTTAATATCCCCCATATAAGCGGGCTTTATATGCTCTCGGCTCAGGCTAAAAAATCGTCGGAGTACTTTTTTAATAAAGAAATCGACGACGATATAATAGACGAAATAGTAAAAAAACTCTCTTTCGAGCTTACCAATATTATTTTAGTCGGTATGCCGGGATGCGGAAAAACCACTATCGGTAAGGCGCTCGCCAAACGCTTTAACAGAGAATTTGTGGATACCGACGACCTTATAGAGAAAGAGGCGGGGAAAACTATCCCCGAAATTTTTAAGGAACAAGGCGAAAAAGGCTTTAGGGGAATAGAAAGCGAAGTCATAAAAAGCGTTGGCAAAGAAAAATCCCTCGTAATAGCTACGGGCGGAGGAGTCGTCGTAACGCCCCAAAATTTCGACGCTTTAAGGCAAAACGGGACGGTTATTTTTATTAACAGAGACGTAAACGTTCTCCCCAAAGAAGGAAGGCCTCTCTCCTTACGGAACGATTTAGAGGAAATGCTTAAAAAAAGACTTCCCCTTTACAGAAAAATCTGCCATTACGAAGTGTGCGGCGACGGCTCTTTAGAGGAAGTTGAAAACAGTATCGCGGAAATATTCAAATAAGGAATTTTTATGAAATTTTTAGTTATAAACGGCCCCAATATCAATATGCTCGGCGTTCGCGAACCCGATATTTACGGGAATGAAAGTTACGGCCGCTTGCTTGAAATTATAAAAACGTGGTCGGAGGAAAACAATATCCCCGCGGAGTGTTTTCAGTCGAATCACGAGGGCGCGATCGTAGATAAGATTCAGGATTCTCTGGGAAAAATCGACGGGATAGTAATAAACCCCGCCGCGTACACTCACACGAGCGTCGCGATCCTCGACGCTTTAAAAGCCGTAAAAATACCGTCCGTCGAGGTTCATATATCAAACGTAGACGAAAGAGAGGACTTTAGAAAAACATCTTACGCGGGTCTCGCCTGCTTTTCTCATGTAATCGGCAAAGGACTGAACGGGTATATTATCGCGTTGGATGAACTTAAATCGCTGCTCGCTAAAGAATAGACCGCGCGAAATTAACGGGCGGCTGGCGGTTTAAGCGGATCGGATTATAAATTGCCCTTTGAACCGATCGCCAATCGCTAAACATACCGAAGCAATTAAATCATATTAAAACAAAAAACCCGCTAAGATAAAATTAGCGGGTTTAATGGTGGAGATAGTCGGGTTCGAACCGATGACCTCTTGACTGCCAGTCAAGCGCTCTCCCAGCTGAGCTATACCCCCATGGCGGATGTTAAACGCGCCGACCGACGCCGCCGACCGTCGCAATAGTTATTATATCAGATAATTTTAATTTGTCAATAGTTTTTTATATAGAATTGCGCAGGTTTGTCAATGATATGTTACAAAATTAGGATGAAAAAGCTTCGCCGGAGGAGAGAAAAGCGTCAAGGACATTTTTAGGGGATTCCCGGTTGAGAGGACGCATAGGGAAATTGCTGTAACGCCTGTTGTAAACAGCTAATCGCGTTTTGAAATCATGGAACAAGTAAAAACTGTGGGTAGCATAAAAATACTCGTTATCCTTACGGCGACTGCGCTCCGCCCTGCCGTTGTGGCGAGGCGCGCAAGGACGGTTCGCCTTGCGCCGTATAGCCGCTTTTGTCGCTCCGCGTCCGTCCGCATACTCTAACAGCACTTGACAAAATCGCATATCCTGTGTTATCTTATCTGTGAATGACGAATTGTTGAACCTCCTGTCGATTTTGTTTGCAAATTAACTATAATACAGATTCTCCGATTCGTCGTCTGCTTTTTATTCTTTACTGTAACGCATCTATCGCAAACCTACAGTCAATAGTTTTTTATGCGGAATTGATCCTTTAGGAGGAAAAAGTATGTCTATCGCAAAATCTGTTTACGGAGTTCTTAACGACGGGAAAGAAATAGAAAAATACACCTTAAAAAACAAAAGCGGCGTATCGGTTTCAATTATAACATACGGGGCTACCGTGACGAATATTTTCGCCCCGGGCAAAGACGGCTTTAAAGATGTTTTAGTGGGATTCGACAATTTAGATGGCTTTTTAAACAGATCCAACTACCAGGGTCAGACGATAGGCCCCTACGCCAACAGAATAGGCGGCGCGTCGTTCTCCTTAGACGGCGTAAAGTATAACTTAGTAGCCAACGAGAAAGGCGTCACCGCGCTTCACGGCGGCGGGGAATTTAATAAAGCCACGTGGAAAGCGGAAATTCTTTCGCAAAATACGGCGTTGTTTTCATATTTAAGCCCCGATATGACTGGCGGTTTTCCGGGCAATTTGGACGTGAAAGTCGCGTTTACGCTAACCGACGAAAACGAGCTTATTATCGAGTATCGCGCCGTATCCGATAAAAAAACCGTTATAAATCTTACAAATCACGCTTATTTTAATTTAGGCGGGTTTGACGGCGGCGACATATTGGACCACGAGATTAAAATAAACGCGTCCTTTTACACTCCCGTCGACAAGTTGAGCATCCCCACGGGCGCCGTGGAAAGCGTGGAAAACACTCCTTTTGACTTTAGAGAGTACAAAAGAATAGGCGACGAAATAGACAAAGACGCGGAGCAGCTTAATTTTACCGGCGGGTACGACCACAATTTTTGCATAGACGGCTACGACGGAACTCTTAAAGAGTGCGCTAAAGTTCGCGACCGCAAATCGGGCAGAACTTTGGAAGTTTTTACGACGCTTCCGGGCGTACAATTTTATTCGGGCAACTTCCTAAGCGGCAAAATCGGCAAAAACTCAGTTCCGATGGAAAAGCGGACGGGTTTCTGCCTTGAAACGCAGTATTACCCCGACAGCCCCAATAAGCCATCTTTCCCCTCCTGCGTTTTCGCCGCCGGCGAGGTCTACAACTCCAAGACAATATATAAATTCGGCGCGGAATGATTTTTAGCGGCTAAAAA
>CAYUEV010000049.1:0-9427 GCA_964443825.1 uncultured Eubacteriales bacterium | reverse complement strand
ATATTGATATTTCACAAAAAATTTTGCAAATTGCCGTTATTTTGAAATTTAACGGTTGACAGCCGTATATTTAACGTTTATAATGAAAGCGCATTTTATGGGTATATTTACGACAAGACGCTAACAAGATGTTATTTGTAAAAAACTACGATAAAATCAAACAAAAAAAACAACTAAAGAGGAGCTTTGCGCGTATGAAGAAACTAAAAAGACCGGTATCCGTCATTATGGTTCTGCTGCTGACGTTTTCAGCGCTCCCGATGAGCGGCTTCCTTGCGTCGGCCGACGCGAACGACGATTTTATTTACCAAATTGGAGAAGCCGAGCCGAGCGCGATAGAAATATCGTCGGCTGAAGAACTGGCGGCTATCTCGAGCGATATGTACGGATCATATGTGCTTACGCGGGATATTGATTTGAGCGGCTACGGCGATTGGACGCCGATAGGATATTTGAAAGCGTCGCCTTTCAGAGGAACGCTCGACGGTCAAGGGCATTCGATTATCGGTTTAACGGTAAAATCTTCCATTGATTCCTCGGGTCTGAGATTTCCTCCTCACGGCGTAGGTCTGTTTGGAATTTGCGAAGGCGCTACAATAAAAAATCTGGCTTTGAAAAACGTAAGCGTTTCAGTCGAAACTACGTCTGGATACGTTTATAAAAACGTGGAAATCGACGGAAGAAACGTTTTCGCGGGAGCGGTCGCCGGTTACGTGTACAATAACAGCGTTATTCACAACACATACGCGACGGGAATTGTATCGTCAAACGCGAGTTCGGAAGCCGAAGGCGCGACGTCCGGCGGACTTGTCGGTCTTGCCGATTCCGCGATTTTTAGCTATTCATACAATAAATGCGACGTTACCGCGAAAGCTGACAACATGATGTACAGTACTTCCGCGAACGCCGGGGGAATAGTAGGCTTGTCAAGAGGAGCGGGATACATATCGGCATGTTATAACACGGGTTCCGTAACGTCGATAACGACCGGATTCGGCGAGTCGGACGCGGGCGGACTTATCGGCAAAAGCGAATCTAAAGATTTCAGCGTATCCGACAGCTTTAACGAAGGAGAGGTTTCCGGAAACGCGGGTGATTTTTTCTGCGACGATCCCGCGAACGCGGGCGGTATTGCCGGAAACTACTGCGGAACGGTCGGCAGAACGTATAACGCGGGAACGGTTTCCGCTCATGCGACTTCATATCTTGGCGACGATAAAGCGTATGCCGGCGGTATTTGCGGATTTGCAAGCGACGACTCTTCTATAACAAATAACGCGTCGGTAAGCTCAGACGTAAAAGCGGAGGCCTCCGCAAACGCTTCGGCGAGAATATCTAACGGGGGTTTAAAAAGCGACAATATATCGACTTCGTCATATGCGTCGGGCGCCGTTCAAGACGCGGACTATACTTACGAGCCGGAAGCTTTAAAAACGGAGTCGCCTTACGCGTCGTTAGGCTGGGATTTCTCCGGCGTGTGGACTTTTGTTTCCGGCAAAGACTACCCTCAACTTAAAAAGATTACCGAAAGCGACCCTTTATACGAAGGAGAATACATAAACCAGCATCTCGACTTCATTGAGAACGGCGGATATAGCGACATGCTGGCCAACCAAAGGTGGGCGAACGTCTACTGGAGCGAAGAATACTGCGGAAAAGACAATCAGTTTTACAATTTCGTCGACGCTTTTTCCGATTTAGCGAGATTTAAATTTGGCGATCTTTTTAACACCCAAAATTTATTTAAAGTCATTCTCGCCGGTTATATCGCCGACCAGGGAATGGCGGATTGCGTGATTGACGAAGCCGAGGAAACTACCCTTTCGGAGGTGGAAAATATTTATCATAAGGCTAAGTCTTTTATCGGCAAATACTGGGACGATTCAAAATGGGGAGATTTGAGCGACGAAGATATATTCTATCTCTTCCACTATGACTCACGTCCTTCAGAAGAATGGGTAAACGGCAATTTCCCGGAAGCCCTTGAAGAAATCGTAAGCGATACTAAAAATAAGAACGAATGGTTCACCGAAACGCTTAAACTTGGCGACGGCGCGATTGAGGGAATTTTCAAAATAAAAGATAAATACGACGCGTTTACCGATTTTATTTCGGACTGTGCGAAAACGTCCGCCTCTGTTGAAGCGTTTATAACTTCGAGCGCTGAATTTAAAATCGTGCTTCAGACTATGAATGACAATATAGGCGAGGACATATTAGGAGAACTTCGCGATCAGTTCGGTTTTGACGTCAACTTTAAAACAGTCTCGGATTTAAAATCCGCTCTTTCCGATTATAGCGACTTCATGTTTCAAGACGAAAACGCGATGCGCGCCGAATTGTGGGAAAGATTCATAGAAAACGGAATAATTGACAAAGCTAAAGAAAACATCAAAAGTTATTTTTTAGACAAAACGGCGAATTGGATTAAATTACGCTTATCCGCGTTCCCGTATTTACTCAATATATTGGAATCCTTAGGCTGGATGGCGGAAGGCGGGGCGAAACTTATCGACTTTTTAACAAACGAAGCCGATTTGCAAGAATATCGCGGACTGCTTCAGGCGAACAGCATATTTGAACACGTAACGCACAAAGCCCTCGAGAGCATAAAAACGCGGTTTACGGGGAATCCCGATTTTTCAAACGCGAAAATTTTCGACGCGGCGTTTTCATTCTTTAAGGAAACCGAGATATACTCGATGAACGTCATGATGAAATATCTTGACGCTTATCAAAAAGGCTATCTGACCGCTCTTAAGAATATGTCAAATTCAACTAAAGCGACTGAGATTGAAGAGATCTTAATTAACCGCCGCGCTTTATACAATACGCATTGTCACGGTTTAAAGTTCTCTTTAGGCGGAAAGATTATAACGGTCGCCTGCCCCACGGACGTTTCAGTCTTTAACGAAAGCGGTTCGGAAGTCGTATCGATTAAAAATAACGTCGTTTCATGCGGCGACGACGCGATAGACGTATTTGTGACGAACGACGTAAAGTATATCGTGCTGCCTCTCGGATATTCGTTCTCCCTAAAAATAACTTCCACCGGAAACGGTTTAATGGAATATAGCGTAGCGGAATATGACGAATCTGTTAAGAATGTTCAGACAGCCATTTATACCGACGTTAAACTTAACAATGGGGACGTGTTTACGGGAAATGTGAGCGGAGATTTATATGAACGGCAAGACGCGTATAATCTTCACAATAACGGAGAAGAGATAAAACCCGACTTCGTGGCGAATCAGGATAACGGGTTCGTTCCCCCAAGCGAATTAAATATATTAGATGATAACGTTAAACTCGAAAAAGGCGAAAACTTTACGATAAATTATGCCGTAAATCCTAAAAACGCGTCGGTTGACGCGGTTCTTTGGACGACTTCGGACGCCAATGTAGCGGAAGTTTCCGAAACGGGGTTGATTACGGCTATAAATCCCGGGACAGCCGTTATAAGCGGATATACGTTCTGCGGAGGAGTTACGGACAGCGTTGCGGTGGAAGTGACGGAAAAATCAAACAATCTCTCAATTCTTACCGATAAATTGCCTGACGGAATCGTTAACTCGCCTTATAACTCAGGGAATCTTAAAGCGACTGAAGAAAACGTTACGTGGAAAGTAAGCGGCGGCGGTTTGCCAAACGGATTAACTCTTTCGGAATCAGGGGTAATCACTGGAACTCCGACTTCTGAAGGACTGTTTAAATTTATTGTTTCGGCGACGGATGGGTCAGGCGCCGCGGCGCAAAAGGAGCTTACTATAAATATCGCGAAAGAACAGGCGCCGGCTGATAAGCCGGAAAGTTCTGGTAAAGCGTGTAAATTCTGCGGGAGAACGCACGAGGGCTTCTTTGGGAAAATCGTATGGGTTCTTCACATGATACTTTACTTTTTTGCGCGCCTATTTGGAATAATGTAAAACAAAAAACAAAATAAAAAACGCTTTATTTACAAATAATTCTTTTTTTTAATCATCTTTTAATTTTCTTATTGTATAATCTAGCCATAGCACAAAACCGGCTCAGCCGAATATTTCAAGAAAGGTAGAAAGATTATGAAAAAGACACTCACGAAAGTCCTCTCCGTCATGTTGGTTCTCCTTATGAGTTCCGCACTCATCATTACGGCTTCCGCGGCTATTTCGCGCAATGAAGCCGAAGAGATAGCTCTTAAAGCTGTCGGAGTGAACAGAGCCGACGCTTCCATCGTCTACTCTGAAGCGGATTACGAATTAGGTTCTCTTTACAAATACGAGGTTACGATTTACGTAACCAACCCGGACGGCTCTTACACAGAGTACGACGTAGACGTAAGAGTAAGCGACGGCACGGTTCTCTCGCAGTCGAAAGAATTAAATCAAGCTCCTCCTCCCAACGTACAGCAGCCTAACGGCGGCAACGCGGGCGGCGTCGATATAGGCGCGGAGAGAGCCAAACAGAACGCGCTTAACGCTTTCGGCATTGTAGAAAACAGCGCGAAACGCCTCACGGTCAGGAAAGACTATGACGACGGTCGCCTTGTTTATGAAGTTCAGTTCTTTGTAGGAAACGACGAGTATGATTGCGACGTCGACGCTTACACGGGCGAAGTTATAAACATGGAAATCGACCATGAAGAGCCTGTCGGCGGATTCTTCGGAGCTATTTCGAGATTCTTTAAGATGATAGCCGAATGGTTAAGAAGCCTTTTCAGCAGGTAAGTTAACTAAAATTTCCCCGGGGTTTTAGCTCCGGGGTTTATTTTATCCTTGCCCCGACTTCGGGGTTTTATTTTTCACTCCGACGGGTCAAATGTAAACTCGCCGTCTTTTACCGAACAAACATACTTCCCGCCCGGTTTTACTTTTCCTTCCAGCATAAATTCCGAAAGCTTATCCTCAATTTTTGAGCTTATGGCGCGTCTTAATGGTCTCGCCCCATATACTTCGTCAAACCCTTCTTTGGCGATTTCGTTCACGGCCTCGTCCGAAAAATCAACGCTTACGTCCATATCCTCCGCAAGGAGTTTTACGTTTTCAAGCATTTTTACGGCGATTTTCTTTATATCGTCTTTATTAAGGCGCGAAAAGACAATTATATCGTCGACGCGGTTTAAAAACTCGGGTCTAAACGTGTTTTTAAGTTCTCCCAAAACGGCTTCTTTTATTTGAGCGAAAGTAAGGTCGTTCCCACCCTCGGTAAAGCCCAAAGTCGACTGTTTATCAGTTATAAGCTTCGCTCCGACGTTAGAGGTCATAATTATTACGGCGTTTCTGAAGCTTACCGTGCGACCCTGCGAGTCGGTTAATATCCCGTCCTCAAGAATCTGGAGCGCCATATTAAAAACGTCCGGATGAGCTTTCTCGATTTCGTCAAACAGCACTACGGAATAAGGTCTTCTGCGGATTTTTTCAGTGAGCTGACCGCCTTCCTCGAATCCCACATATCCGGGAGGAGAACCGATAAGGCGCGACACGGTGTGTTTTTCCATGTATTCCGACATATCGAGACGTATTATCGCGTTCTCGTCGCCGAACATCGCCTCGGCGAGCGCTTTTGAAAGTTCGGTTTTGCCTACTCCCGTAGGACCTAAGAAAATGAACGAACCTATCGGACGTTTAGGGTCTTTTAAACCGACCCTTCCCCTTCTTATCGCTTTCGCTACGGCGCTTACGGCTTCGTTTTGACCTATTATCCTCTTGTGAAGCTCGTTTTCGAGGTTTAAAAGTCTTTCGGTTTCGGTAGTCGTTAGCTGCTTTACGGGTATGCCCGTCCACGACGCGACTATTTCCGCGACGTCGTTTGACGTAACCTCGTCGGACGCTCTTCCGACTTTCTCCTGCCATTTGGATTTTTCAAGATCGAGCTTTTCTTTAAGCTCTTTTTCTTCGTCCCTGAGCTGCGCCGCGCGTTCAAATTCCTGAGAGCTTACCGCCGACGCTTTCTCTTCGCCTATCTCCTTAATTTTATCCTCGAGTTCCTTTACGTCCACCGGAGGGGTAAAAGCTTTAAGACGCACCCTTGACGCGGCCTCGTCTATTAAATCTATCGCTTTATCGGGAAGGAATCTGTCGCCTATGTACCTTGCCGAGAGCTTTACCGCCGATTGTATCGCGTCGTCCGTTATTTTAACTTTGTGATGAGCCTCGTATTTATCGCGTATGCCTTTTAATATTTCGACTGTTTCCTCTTCCGAGGGTTCTCCCACAAGCACGCTTTGGAAACGTCTTTCAAGCGCCGCGTCTTTTTCTATATACTTGCGGTATTCCTCTATCGTCGTAGCGCCTATAACTTGAAGTTCGCCTCTCGCTAAAGACGGTTTTAATATATTGGCGGCGTCGGACGACCCTTCGGCTGAACCCGCGCCTATAAGATTGTGGATTTCGTCGATAAACAGTATCACGTCGCCGGAATTTATAACTTCATCGATACAGTTTTTGATTCTCTCCTCAAAGTCGCCTCTGTACTTTGTCCCCGCAACCATGCCGGTGAGATCAAGCGACACGATTCTTTTGTCTTTTAATATTTCGGGGACTTCGTTTCCGGCGATTTTAAGAGCCAACCCTTCGGCTATGGCGGTTTTGCCTACCCCCGGCTCGCCTATTAAGCAGGGGTTGTTTTTCGTGCGCCTCGAAAGTATCTGGATTATTCTTTCGATTTCGTCATGCCGCCCTATGACAGGGTCGATTTTGCCTTTTTTGGCGAGGTCGGTAAGATCCCTTCCGAATTTATCCAAAGTTTCGGTTTTGCCGCCGCTCTTATTTTGGCTGGCGCCCGATTGCGCGTAGTCGCCGTTCGCCCTTCCTTTTTCGAGTTCGTTTAGAATCTCGGTGGGATTTACTCCTAATGCGGCTATTATTCCCGTAGCGTAACTGTTGGGCTCTAATAGCATAGCGGCTAAAATTTGCTCCGTCCCGACAAGCCCCAATCCCATATCGCGAGCCGCGTAAAGAGACGTCTGAATGATGTTTTTGCACCTTGGGGTAAAGTCGTCGGGAGAAAGGTTGGTTTTATAGCCCGTCCCTATCGTTTCCCTTACCATATTCTCCACGGTCTCGTATGTGATATTCTTTGAATTAAGCAAAGACGCCGCCGGACTGTCGCCTTTTAAAATCCCCAAAAGAAGATGCTCGCTTCCGATGTAAGAGTGTCCTAATTCAGAGGCCTCGGTCACCGCGTTGTTTAAAGCTATATTCGCGCTTTCGTTAAATCCCTGAAATTTATACATAATTACCCTTCTTTCACTTAACTGAAGAGAGCTTCCTTTACTTTTTTGGCTCTCTCCTCGTCGCGCTCTTCGCTCGACATATCCCTGTTTTCCAGGCAACAGAGCGAGGCGGCCTGCATCGTTTCGGTAAGTTCGTTTATTTTTGATATATTGGCGTCCACAATTTTATAAGTAGAGCCGAGCCTTAACCAAGAGAAAAGTTCGAGCATTTCATTCGAGCTTAAAAGCGTGCATGATGATAAAATTCCTTTAGCTCTTGTGATTTTATCGAGGACGTTTACGTTTTTAACAAGTTCCTCGCCCGCTAAACGCTCCTGGGTCGCTATTTGCATCGCGATTGATTTTAGGTTGTCGAGAGCGGCTTTTTCGGATATGCCTAAAGTCACTTGATTACTAAGCTGGTAAATATCGCCTAAAGCCGCGGTGCCTTCGCCGTAAGCGCCTCTTATCGTAAGCCCCAATTTACTTATGGTCGATTGTATTTTCGCCATTTGACCGCATTTAGAAAGAGCGGGAAGGTGCATCATGACGGACGCTCTCATTCCTGTTCCGAGGTTCGTGGGACACTGGGTGAGGTAGCCGATTCTGTCGTCGAAGGCGTATTTTAATTTTGAGTCTAAAAGATCGTCTATTTTATTGGCGAGATCGAACGCCTCGTTTAAATTAAGACCGCCTTTAATGACTTGTATTCTTATATGGTCTTCTTCGCAGAGCATAACGCTTACAGACTCGTCTTCAGAAAGCATAAGCGCCCTTCCGCTTTGAACCGACGCGAATTCCGGGCTTATTAAATGCTTTTCGGCTAAAGACACGGCTTGTTTTTCCGTAAGAGAGTCCATTTCTATGTATTTTAACGGAAGACCCGGCACGTCCGATAAAGCGTCCTTTACTTCTTTTATGACCGTTTCGCGTCCTTTTAAGTCAAGCCTGCAAGGGAACGGGTAATCCGACAAGTTCCTCGCGAATCTGATTCTCGAACTTAACACCACGTCGTCGTTAGGTCCTTTCGCGCAGTACCATTTTTCCATTATAATTTTCCTCCTTTTACCAAACTCCAAATCTCCGTTATACGCTTCCGCTTTGACTTTCAAGGTCTTTTATCTCGTCGCGGAGTTTCGCGGCTCTCTCGAAATCCTGCTCTTCTACGGCCTTTGAAAGCTCCGATTTAAGCTCCGTGATCATGTGGATTCTCTTTGTTTCCTCGTTAGCGCCTCTTGGGAACTTGCCTTGATGCTCCGTTTTGCCGTGAATCCTTTGAAGAGAGGGAAGGAGTTTATCGTAAAACGTCTTGTAGCAATCGGCACAGCCTACCATTCCGCTTTTTACAATGTCGTCGAATGAACAGCCGCATTTCTCGCAGCGCACGGTTCTCCCTCTCGTTTTGTTTAACGGAATCTCTCCGAAAAGCCCTCCGAAAAGATCTCCGGGATCCAGCCAGAAACCGTTAAACATTGAACCGTATCCCAAGGCTTTGGCGCACTGAGAGCAAAGGTGCATTTCAGTTTTTTCCCCCCCTATTATTCTCTTAAGATGAGTAGTGGCCTCGTTTTTTCCGCAATTTTGACATAACATATTTTATACCCCCAAATTAAATTAAAGTATATTTTTAAAAAAAATTATGTACATCCAAGGAGCGCCTGTTTCATGACGGCGGCTCTTATTTTGTTCCTTGACTCTTTTTCAAGAGACTTATAGCAGTTTTCGTTGGCGACCGCCAACATGATTTTCGCGCAGTCGGGGGATAAAACTCCCGCTTGGTTCAAGTTTGTTATCATCGCTCTCGCGCTTCCCTCGTCGATGGAATCGCCTATAGAATTTACGACGTGCATAAGATTCTGTTCGCTTCCCGAAAAGCTAATTCTCGTAATCTTAATGTAACCGCCGCCGCCTCTTCTGCTCTCCACCGTAAAACCGTTTTCAGGAGTAAATCGCGACGATATGACGTAATTTATCTGACTTGGAACGCATCCCAACCTTTCGGCAAATTCGTTTCGCCTGATTTCAGCCCGCCCCGTTTCATCGATCATATCCAATAGCAACGAGGCTATTTCGTTACTTAGGTTCATAATAATCGCCAGCTATCTGTAAATTTAACTTTGCCTTTCTTTGACTTTCTGACCATATTATACCTTTGTCCTACAGCTTTGTCAAAAGTCAAATAAGGTCAAAATCCCGCGATATTTTAAAATATCTCGCGCTCTCAAAGTTTTTCGG
>CAYUEV010000048.1:0-9646 GCA_964443825.1 uncultured Eubacteriales bacterium | reverse complement strand
CGCGGGTCGTTCCACGCTATCCCATACTGATCCTCGGGGTAATAAAAGTCCGTGCCACGCTCATATTTCACCTTAAAATCAGTTTTATTAACATCGTTAAGCCGTAAAGGACGGGCTGGTGCGCCAAATAAACCCACAAGGAGACTCTCCCGATTTTTGAAAATATGGGGACTTTTATTTTGTAAAAGCTCTCCGGGAATTTTCTTTCTTTGATGTAACAGCCTAAAGCCGTGCCGAAAATAAACACGAAAATCCACGGGAAGAGCGGGAAATAGTCGAAACTCGTAAATCCGTCGTAATCCCAGCCGAAAATCCACAGCGCGCGGGAGTTTATGTCGATGTTGTTTACGCACCACGCCGATACTCCGGTTAAAACGCAGGACGCCATAATAGTGACCGGCTTCGGGATTTTCTCCCAGATTTTATGCGTCAGGCCGTAAAATATCATGCAGAAGGCTAAAAGGTGGAGAACGCCGAAAATTATCGGCATATCCATAAAGTAAGTTACTAGCGATATTACGAACGCGCAGCCGAGCGTAAACAGTCCGCGTTTTATGTTGCTTCTGGAAAAATTCGACGACACGCCGCAAAGGGAGATGAACACCCCTGAAAAAATATAGTGCAGAACGTTGAAAACGGGATTCGTAAAAAGCTGTTCGGGAGCGCCTAAGAAATAAACGAGGTCGTAGAGAAAATGGTGAATAACCATCAAAACCACGGCTATTCCCCTGAGCCCGTCTATTATTTCGATTCTCTCTTTACCGCGCTTTTCTTCTTTATCGCTACACATCGATACTGACTTTTATATTTAGATCTCCGCCGTACTTTTTTAACGCCGGGTCTATTTCGTTTTTTATAAAGTCTTCTGTCTGCGAAGGCGCCAATCCGACGAAATTATCGGGGTTCAGCGATTTTCTGATTTCCTCCTCGGTCAAACCGAAGCTTTCGTCCCCGGCGATTCTCTCGATAAGGTCGTTTTCTTTGCCGTTTTTAACGTTTTTGCCCGCTTCAGCCGAATGCACTCTTATTCTCTCGTGAAGAGCCTGCCTGTCGCCGCCTTTTAATTTTACGGCGTCCATCATTATATTTTCGGTCGCCATAAACGGAAGTTCTTCCATCAGGTGTTTTTTTATCATTTCCTTATAGACCACAAGACCGTCCGCCACGTTTAAATAGAGATTGAGTATCCCGTCGGTCGCCAAAAATCCTTCGGAAATGCTTGTTCTCCTGTTGGCGGAGTCGTCCAAAGTCCTCTCGAACCACTGGCAGGCCGTCGTAAAGGCGGGATTTTGCAGGTTGTTTATAACGAGCCGCGAAAGGGAGTCCATCCTCTCGCATCTCATCGGGTTGCGCTTATACGCCATCGCGGAAGAGCCGATCTGATCCTTCTCGAACGGCTCCTCGATTTCTTTCATGTGCTGCAAAAGCCTTATGTCGTTTGAAAATTTGGAGGCCGACTGCGCTATGCCCGACAGAGCCGAAAGAACCGTAAAGTCGATTTTTCTCGTGTAAGTCTGACCCGACGCGGGTATCACGTTTTTAAATCCCGTCTTCTCCGCGATTTTTCTGTCGAGAGCTTTTACTTTTTCGCCGTCGCCGTCAAAAAGCTCCAAAAAGCTCGCCCCCGTGCCGGTAGTCCCCTTGGAGCCCAAAAGCGGGATATTCTCGATTATGCCCTCGACGGTTTTAAGGTCGAAAAGCAGATCCTGAGCCCAGAGGCAGGCGCGTTTCCCAACCGTCGTGGGCTGGGCGGGCTGGCAGTGAGTGAAGGCGAGGCAGGGAAGGTCTTTGTATTTTAAAGCGAAATTCCTTAATACCAAAAGAATGTTGGCGATTTTTTTGGCGATAAGTTTCAGCCCTTCCGTCATCGCGATTATGTCGGTGTTGTCGCCCACGTAGCAGGAAGTCGCGCCCAGGTGGATAATCCCCCGCGCTTTGGGGCACTGCTCCCCGTAAGCGTAAACGTGCGACATCACGTCGTGCCTGCGCCGTTTTTCCTCTTCCTCGGCGACGGAGTAATTTATATCGTCTTTATGGGCTTTTAACTCCTCTATCTGCTCGTCGGTTATGGGAAGACCGAGTTCTTTTTCGCTCTCGGCCAAAACTATCCACAATTTCCGCCACGTCTTAAATTTAAAGTCGGGCGAAAATATATAGCTCATCTCGGCGCTCGCGTATCTTTCGTTAAACGGCGACTCGTATTTGTCTCTCATTTCGTTTTCCTTTTAGTATTTTAAAGAGGCTATTCTCTCTATCGCTTCTTTTGTCTTTTCTTTGGTTCCGAACGACGTCAAACGGAAATAACCTTCCCCAAAGGAGCCGAAGCCGCTCCCGGGCGTTCCCACCACCTGAGCCTCGTTTAAGAGCTTGTCGAAAAACTCCCACGAAGTCATGTCGCCGGGCGTTTTAAGCCAGATGTAAGGGGAGTTTACGCCGCCCGAAACGTCGTAGCCGAGATTTTTAAGCCCGTTGTAAATGGTATTGGCGTTCTCTTTGTAGTAGGTCAGATTTTCCTTAACCTGCTCTTTGCCCTCTTTGGAGTAAGTCGCCAAAGCGCCTCTTTGGGTGATATAAGACACGCCGTTAAATTTTGTCGCCTGTCTTCTGGCCCATAAGGCGTTAAGCTCGGTTCCGTTCACCTTAAGCTCATGGGGGATTACGGTATAAGCGCATCTGACGCCCGTAAAGCCAGCGGTTTTGGAAAAGCTCTTAAACTCGATGGCGCAGGTCTTGGCGCCGTCGATTTCAAAGATTGAGCGCGGCTTGTCGTCCTCCGTAATAAAAGCCTCATACGCGGCGTCGTATAGGATTACGCTTCCCTCTAAATTGGCGTAATCGACCCACTTTTTAAGCTCTTTCCCGGTGATCGCCGCCCCGGTCGGGTTGTTGGGGAAGCAAAGATAAATCATGTCAACGTGAGTTTTGGGAAGGTCGGGTATAAAACCGTTCTCCTTTACGCACGGCATGTAGTAAAAGCCGCTCCACTTTCCGTTTTCGCTTAAATCCCCCGCTCTTCCCGAAAAGACGTTCGTATCCACGTACACGGGGTAAATGGGATCGCATACCGCTACGATATTGTCTTTTGAAAATATGTCGCCGATATTCCCGCAGTCGCTTTTAGCTCCGTCGCTTACGAAAATCTCGTCGTCGGAGATATTGACGCCCCGGGATTTATAGTCGTTTTCGTTTATGGCGGATTTTAGGAAATCGTAGCCCCACTCCGGCGGGTAGCCCTTAAAAGTACTCTCGTTCCCCATTTCGTCGGCGGCTTTTTTTAAGCTGTCGACCACGACTTTGGGCAAAGGCCTTGTGACGTCGCCTATCCCCAGGCGGATAATATCTTTGTCGGGGTGACTTTCGCCGTAAGCCTTTACTTTTTTGGAAATATCCGAAAAAAGGTAGTTATTTTTAACTTTTAAAAAGTTTTCGTTAATTTTCATGAGTTCTCCTCTTTTAAAGGGTAATCCCCCGTGTATATGGTTTCGGCGGGACCCGTCATATAAATGGAGTTGTCTTTTGAATCCCACTTTATTTTTAGGTTTCCGCCTAAAAGTTTAACGTCCACTAAGGAGTCTTTTTCGCAGTATCCGCAAAGAACCGCCGCCGCGAGAGCCGCGCAGGCGCCCGTGCCGCAGGCCAGAGTCTCGCCCGAGCCTCTTTCCCACACTCTCATTTCAAGGTGATTTTCGTCCGCCGCCTTAATAAACTCCGCGTTTATCCTGTCGGGGAATTTTTGATGATTTTCGAAAAGAGGGCCCGTCTCTTCGATTTTTATGTCGTTTACGTCGCCGACGAACGTCACGCAGTGCGGGTTTCCCATTGAGACGAGCGTCACATTATAGGTTTTGTCCCCGGCTTTTAAGGGTTCGTTTATTACTTTTTCGCCGGGAAAGTCCGCGGGGATTAAGGAAGGCGAAAACACCGGCTCTCCCATATTGACGGTGGCGAGCGTCACAAGGCCGTCTTTTGTTTTGACTTTTATATTTTTAATCCCGCTCAACGTTTCAACCGAAATTTCGTCTTTTTTGACGATACCGTTGTCGTAAACGTATTTTGCGACGCATCTTACGCCGTTTCCGCACATTTTCCCCCTTGAGCCGTCGGCGTTGTACATGTCCATTTTGCAGTCGGCCGCGTCCGACGGATCTATAAAAATGAGCCCGTCCGAACCTATTCCGAAATGTCGGTCGCTTATTTTTTTGGCTAAGGAGCTTCTGTCCTTTACGTTTTCTTTGAAGCCGTTCACGTAAATATAGTCGTTGCCCGCTCCGTGCATTTTAGTAAATTCCATATCTTGCGCCCTTAATCCTCTAAGAGCCTGTTTATCTCCTCTCTTTTCAGGGTGAGCCATTTTTCGTCGCGAGGGTAATTATTGGCTGAAATCGGCTTTTTTAAACCTTTATTGAGAAATTTAAGAGTATTTTCCCGCCCGGCTTTCTCCTCCAGCATTTTAAGAGCTTCGAAATCCTTAACGGCGTCGTAAAAAACTTTCAGTCTTAAGGAGGGGTAGGCGGTTCCGTCCGGGGCCGGGTAAACGACAAAAGAGTCGCCCGAGGGAAAGTCCCCTCCCGCGTCCGTTTCATTGTAAGGGTCTACCTGTCTTTTCGAGTACCTCGTGTAGTAAAAATTATAACCCCACTGGAGAAAGCCCTTAACGTCGTAAACGTACATAATAAACCCCAAAACCCTGACTCTTAAAAGCGGCATGGCGATAAAGCGGTTGGGGTAGCGGCCGTTTTTGGGGTTGCAACAGTAGTAAGTCCACAATTCGGGGACTTTTTTGTAAAATTCGTCGATACGCTGAATATTTACGATGGGATGTTCCACAATCCCGCGCTTATAGTACTCAAAACACGACAAAGCGTCCATTTTTTTAAGGCCGGGGAAAATTTCCTTTATGACGTTCGCCGACTTTTTATAGCTTAAGAAGTCCTTTAACTCCGGCTCGTCAGAAGTGTGAATTATAACTTTGCCGGTCAGGTTGTTTTCTTTAAGGAAATTGTTAAGCTCCGGCGCAAGGCTCCTTAAAAAGTCGGTATATTCCTCTTTGTGGGCGTCGGTCTCCCAGCCGAATATTCTTTTGTATCCCGACGGCGTGTCGGCCATAATCTTGGGGGCGTGCAAAGCTCCCCACTGGGTGAACAAATGGGAAATCTCAAAGTATTCTATTCCCGCTTCCCCGGCGATTTCAATCCACTTTTTAAGCTTCTCGAACCCAAAAGTATATTGGCGGTCGGCGTTTATCGCGACGTCGATTAGCTGAACCGTAGGTCTTTCGCCGCCCACTTCGGTGTCTAAGGGCGGGGTGAATATAGGCGTTAGAATCATATTTACGCCGTGACGCGCCGCCGTAACCATAAAGTTTTTAACTATTCTCCAGTACTCGTCCGAAAAAACCTCGACGTTGTAGTAAGTCGCCAGACAGTCGCTGTGGAACCAGTTGGTGTGGATAAGCCTCTGCCTGGGGAAAGACGCGTCCATAATGTTTACAAAAACCGACACGGTCTCGTTTAGGATGTTTATCGCGACGTCGCGTTTTCCGGCGGGAAGCTCCCCTCTCGGGCAGTACTCGCACCAAATGGCCGTCCATTCGTCTTTTTTAAGCTCCAAAAAGCCTTTCAGGGGGATTAAAACGTCCGGGTAAAGCCCCTCTTCGCAGTCGTTGATATAGTAGTCGTCCCTTTCGATTTTTTTGACGGAGCTTACGGGGACGGATTGCTGCTTGTATATGGTGAGATAAGGGTTCATGGCGAAGACGCGGGTTTCCCCGTCCTCGTCCGGCTTTACGGCTATTTGAAAATTTACGCTTTCGTTCTTTAAAAGGGAGATATCCCCGATTTCAAACTCGTTCGCGATAAATTTCGGGAACACTTTCGACAGCGAGCTTAGTATTTTTATTTCCATTTTAACGCCTTTTTAAGTAAAACGGCCGTCAGACCTTTTTATTTTTATAGTTGAGAGCCGCTTTGATAAGACCTTTAAAGAGCGGGTGGGCGCGGTTCGGCCGGCTCTTAAACTCGGGGTGGAACTGGACGCCTATAAAGAAGTCGTTTGCGGGGATCTCCACGGTTTCCACGATATGGCCGTCGGGAGAAGTCCCGCTTATAAAAAGCCCGTTCTCCGAGAGGATCTCCCTGAAGTTGTTGTTAAATTCATATCTGTGGCGGTGGCGCTCGCTTATAAGCGTGGTTTCGTAAAGTTTGTGCATTAAGGTTCCGGCTTTAATCCTGCACGGGTAAGCGCCTAATCTCAGCGTGCCGCCCTTGGGTATTTCGTCGTTCTGGTCGGGCATAAAGTCTATAACGTTATTTTTCGTTATTTCGTCAAATTCGCCCGAATTAGCGTCTTTAAGACCGCAGACGTTCCTGGCGAACTCGATTACCGCCGCCTGCATCCCAAGGCAGATCCCAAGGTACGGGACGTTGTTTTCGCGGGCGTACTCGCAGGCCAGGACTTTCCCCTCCACGCCTCTCGCTCCGAATCCCCCGGGAATTAAAATTCCGTCGGCGCTTTTTAAGATTTCTTCCGCGTTCATGGGAGTTATCGCTTCGGAATCGACCCACTCGATCTCAACGCTCGCGTCGTTTTCGTAACCCGCGTGCCTTAAAGCCTCGGCGACCGAAAGATATGCGTCGTGAAGCGCGACGTATTTCCCGACTAAGGCTATGGAACACTTTTTAGTCCTGTTGTGGATCCTCTCGACAAGGCTCGTCCACTCTGTAAGATCCGGCGGCGGGACGTTTAAGTTCAACTCCCTGCACACAATATCGGAAAAATTGTGCTTTTCCAGCATTAAAGGCGCTTCGTACAGAACGGGAACGGTGAGGTTTTGTATAACGCAGTCCTTCTTGATATTGCAAAACAGTGAAATTTTATTGAAAATGCTCTCCGGCATAGGTTTGTCGCATCTCAAAACGACGATGTTGGGAAAAATCCCCATCGCCTGAAGCTCTTTTACGGAGTGCTGCGTGGGTTTCGACTTATGCTCGTTTGAGCCGCTTATATACGGCACCAGCGTGACGTGAATAAAAAGGCTGTTCCCGGCGCCCTGCTCAAGCCCCACCTGCCTTATGGCCTCTAAGAAGGGCTGGCTCTCGATGTCGCCCACGGTGCCGCCTATCTCCGTAATTACTATGTCCGCGTCCGACTTTTTGCCGACGTTATATATAAATGATTTGATTTCATTTGTAATATGCGGAATTACCTGCACCGTCTCGCCCAAAAACTCGCCTCTGCGCTCCTTGTTTAAGACGTTCCAGTAGACTTTGCCGGTCGTGAGGTTCGAGTACTTGTTCAAATCCTCGTCGATAAATCGCTCGTAATGACCCAAATCGAGGTCGGTTTCGGCGCCGTCCTCCGTCACGTAGACTTCCCCGTGCTGGTAAGGGCTCATCGTGCCGGGATCCACGTTTATATAAGGGTCGAGTTTCTGAGCCGCGACTTTAAGGCCTCTCGCTTTTAAAAGCCTCCCCAAAGACGCGGCGGTGATTCCCTTGCCGAGTCCCGAAACGACTCCGCCCGTAACGAAAATGTATTTAGACATGATTTTAGCCGTAAGACAAAAGATAAAAGACGGTAGTAAAGGGCGAACAAGCCTGAATTAACGGTCTTAAGCTCAACCGTTACTTATAACAACTTGAAAATAGACGCAATAACTCCAAATTTCAGATGTAATATGTGTGTCTTTTGTCGAAAGTCTTTACTCCTTTAATATTTTTTATGAAAATTTTAGAAAATTACTAAAAAGTACTTGACAAAGGTTCAAAGTAATACTACAATATAATCAGAAGCTAACCAAAGTACCTACCTAATACCAAACAATTAAAGGAGGATATTTATGGCAAATCGTAATAATACTAATAATCAAAGTCAAGGACAAACAAACGACGGTAAATTAGCGAACTTTGAAGGTGAAATCGCGCTTTTAAAGCTCGCGGACGATCTTCAGGACGAGAAACTCGACAGCCTCTATGAGTACTTCGGCGAAATCAGGGATTATCTGGAGTACAAGAGCTTTGACAGCAAGTGGGATCTTGTCGACGAGGCGGCTCTCGAGCTGTATTTGGAAACGATGGACAGTCTTATGGAGAACGTCGATATTATATCGGCGGAAATAGAGCTTCTCAAAGACGAGTCGGCCGAGCGCGAAAAGGAGTTCGTCTCCTTAAACGAGCGGTTTGACGCTCTTAACGAAACGGTGGAAAACAACATCGCGGCGCTTCACAGGAAACTTTCCGAAAACGCAAAGACCCCGGGCGAAAGCCCTAAGCCAAAAGACGAAACGCCGACGCTTTCGGACTGGTAAAAGAGCAGGCGCCGGTTTGTTCGCCGTATCGGGAAGCGCGTCCCCGTTCGCCAAAAAGATTAAAGCGACGAGAACTTAAACGCGAACGCGGCGGTTACGCTTATAATAACCGCGATTACCACGACTATAAGGAAGCCGAACGGGCTTTTCGCGAACGGCATCCCGTCAAGGTTCATATTCATGCCGTAAGCCGAGAAAATAAGCGTCGGAATGGACAGAACGAGCGTGATAACGGCGAGCCTTTTCATCGAGATGTTGAGATTGTTTGAAATTACCGAGGCGAAAGCGTCCATAGTGCCGCTTAAAATGCCGGAGTATATGTTCGCCATCTCGATAGCCTGCTTGTTCTCGATTATGACGTCCTCAAGCAAGTCCACGTCCTCAGGGTATTTCTTGATGATTTCAAGCCTCAGCATCTTTTCAAGTATAGCCTCGTTGCCCCTTAAAGACGTCGTAAAGTAGACGAGCGACTTTTCAAGCTTCAGCAGTTCAATAAGTTCTTTGTTCTTTTGGGATTTATGGAGCTCTTTTTCGACCTCATCGCTCTTTTTGTCGATGTTTCTAAGGTAAGTTAAGTACAGCGACGAGGAGTTGTAAAGGATCTGGAGAATAAATCTCGATCTGAGGTTCGTGTAAAAATCTCTTACTTTGCCGTCCGAAAACTGCTTCAAAATGGGAGTTTCCCCGGAACACACCGTAATTACCGCGTTTTTAACCACAATAATGGCGAGCGGGGCGGTGTTGTAGAGCTCTGTGGATCCCGCGTCGCCTATCACGGGAATATCGACAAGGATCATAGTGAAATTGTCCTCAATCTCAATTCTCGATCGCTCGTCCTCGTCGAGCGCGGCTTTAAGAACGTCGGTTTCAAGGGAGTATGTTTCGCCGATTTTTAAGATTTCGCCGTCGGTTGGCGAAATAAGGCTCACCCAGCAGCCGTCCTCAGGCTCTTTTAAAACCTCGAGACGACCGCTTCTTGACATAAAGCAGTTCACCATATTATCAAATCCTTTCGCGGCTTCATAGGACTCACCGCGAAAGGACAAGCCCTACAAAGCGTTAGTTCGTATGGGAATAGGCTCGTTATGAGAGTCGGTTTCCATTTAAAAAACGCCTTTCTGACTTTATTTATCGGGGTGGGAATACGCCCCGCCCCACGTTAAATTATATTATAACAAGGCGTTTTTGTCAAGAATATTTTACTTTGGGAGCTCCGCGCCAAAGTCCTTAAACGGCGGCGCCAACAAAAAATTTAAAACAAAGGAGGGAATTATTTTGGAAGAAAACAACTTAAAGGAACTTTACGACGGACTTAAAAAAATAGCGTTCGGAAACGGGCGC
>CAYUEV010000047.1:0-9872 GCA_964443825.1 uncultured Eubacteriales bacterium | reverse complement strand
CAGCATCCCTCAGACAGGTGAAGCCGGCATAGCCGTTCTCGCAAGCGTTATGGCCGTAGCGGCTGTCGCGTTCGTAGCGACAAGAAAAAAAGAGGATAAATAATCTCTCTTAAAAAAGAAAATAGCATTTTTTGCAAATGAAGTTTTTGGGGTAAGCGTCTTGCTTGCCCCTTGAACTTTTTTTATTAGAAATTTAATTTGACTCTGCGGTTTAAATCTTGTCATTTTTTTGGAATTTAAGTGACGAAAATGAAAAGATTCAGAAACTTTTAAAGAATTGTTGACAAAACGATTTACGGTAATTATAATAGATATGTGTCAATATGAAAGCCCTTTTGTTTAAGTTTTGGCAAAAGGCGGGCGATACTTGCCGACGACAAAACGCGGGAGATCTCGAATGCCGGTTTTGCGGGCGATTTTCCGCTCAAGGAGGAAATTCTATGTCGAGCGCCATTAAAACAAAGAAACGGATTATAAACGCGGTTATCGCTGTTCTGGTTATAGCTTTAGCCGTTACGGGCGGAGCCTATCTTATCGCCGGGTCGATTAGCGACGCTTCCGCTGCGGAAGAGACAGATATTAGCAATGAAGCCGATCCCGCGAACGCGGTTGAGACCGGCGCCGTAAAGGACGCTCCCGAAGCCGCCGGTTCAGACGGTTCCGAGGCGCGGATTATGGAAACTCTGACCCCCGGGAAAGTTACGGTTGACGGCGAGCCCGCAGCCGAGAAGACACCTATTGCAATTACCGCTACCGCCGTGAGCAAACCGTATGATGGAAATACTAATATTACAGTGAATTTTGCGATCACCGAAAAACCTGAGAACTGCGACGTCGCTCTTTCAAACGATTCGACGACAGGTACGGCGAGTTCGCCTAACGCCGGAACAGTTACCGTAGAATACGATCTCCCGGAGCTTACAGGCAGTGATGCTGAAAATGTAACGCTTGAGCCTGTGCCCGCCTCGGGCGTGCTGACAGCCGAGATTACTAAAGCGTCGGTCGGTGAAGTTACATTCCCGAGCGGAGGCAGGCTTCAGTTCGGTCACAGCTTGGAGGATGTAACATTCGACGTTCCCGGTAAATATGATACTGTTGACGGCGAGTTCATTTACGAGGACGCTAAAAGCATCGTTCCCGACAGACTCGGAGTGTTTGACGGGTACTACCTTGAGTTTATACCGAATGATCCCGTAAATTACGAGTCAAAGAAACAGATTGTCGCGTTTACGGTTGAGGAGCTTAGAGTCGATTTTGCCGTTACGATTAACGGCGTTATGCGGCCCGGCAACACGCTCACCCTCTCCTACAATGAACCATATGATAACTTTCCGAGCCTCGTCGTCAATGAATTCCGTTATCAGTGGTACAGAATCGATCCGAACGGCAAAGAGTCTCCCGCGAGAATCGACGGCGCAACTGGCGACACATATCAAGTGCAGACCGGGGACGTAGGCTATACTATCGCCGTGGTAGTTTACCTTGATAAAGGCGAAGGTCGCGTCGTATTCGCTAATACGGAGACGTTAGACAACAACGAGAACTCCGCGGACGATTACGAGGGTATCGTCGGCAGGAGCAGCGAAGTCGTTGAGAAAGCTCAGCCTTCATTCTGGCAGACGCTCCTTGATTGGCTCTACAAGATCATCTCGGCGATTTCGAACCTTGTCTTAGGTTTAAGAAAGTAAAATAACCCCCCCCCCCCCGAATTTACTTCGGGGGTATCTCTCTTTTTGTTTTAAAATCGCCGGGCTTTTTAGTTTGGCGGTTTTAATTTTGAGGAAAAAATGCGAAGCGAAGTTACTCTTTTTACCGACGGCGCGTGCAGCGGGAATCCCGGTTCGGGCGGCTGGTGCGCCATTTTAAAATGCGGCGGGCATGAGAAAATCATTTCGGGCGGCGAGAGCGCGACCACCAACAACAGGATGGAGCTGACCGCCGTGATCGAGGGGCTTAAGGCCTTGAAAAGGCGCTGCGTCGTCACTGTGGTTACCGATTCAAAGTACGTGAGCGACAGCGTTTTAAAGGGCTGGCTTTTTAAATGGAACGAGATGAGTTTTAAGAGGAAGGGCGGCGAAGTCCCCAATAAGGATCTCTGGATTGAACTTTTAGGCCTTTTAGAGCGTCATGACGTGGAATTTCAATGGATTAAAGGCCACGCGGGGCACAAGGAGAACGAAATGTGCGACAAAATCGCCGTGGAAGAGAGTTTAAAACGCGCGAAAAAATAGATTCTTGACAGTTTTTCAATTATATGGTATAATAGACTGTGAATATGCTTTTATAGGTATAATCACCGACAAAATTTTAGTTTTACGTGGTGTTAGTATGTATAAAATAGCTTTAATCGCGGACCTTCATTATTTTTCAAAAAAATTGTCGGACGGAGGGAAGGCGTACAGATTGCGCTCGTCGTCCGACCAGAAGTGCCTTTTAGAATCGGGCGCGATAATTGATTCCGCGTTCGAGTCGATTTTGGAGAGCGGCGCGGACGCTTTGCTCCTCGCGGGGGACATGTCGAACGACGGCGAGAAGGTTTCCCACCTTGAAATCAAAGACAAAATCGCCGAGCTGCAAAAGAAAATCCCTGTTTACGTGACTTTCGCGACGCACGACTGGTGTTCCGACGGGAACGCTAAAAGATTCGCGGGCGACAAGTATTATAACGACGTGGAGGTTATGACTCCGCCGGAATTGAGAGAACTCTATAAAAACTTTGGCGAGAATCAGGCGGAAGACACATATGTAAACGAGATCGGCGCCTGCTCATACTGCCTGTGGCTTAACGACAAAACATTTTTAATCGCCGTAAACGACGACAAAAACGGCAACGGCTGTTCGGGATACTCCGACCAGCACTTTGCATGGATTATAAAACACGTGAAAGAGGCCAAATCAAAGGGCGCGGTTGTTTTATTGATGCAGCACCACCTGCTTCTTCCGTGCATTTCAAATTTAGTTAATAAGGGTCAAATCATAGCCGACAACATGGAGCGGGCCGAGGATCTGTGCGAGGCGGGAGTCGATTTCGTGATTGTGGGTCATTCCCATATGATGAGAAATACCGGGTATGTTTCCAAAAGCGGCAATAAAATGTGTCAGATTAACCTTTCCGCTCTTTGCGGCCATCCGGCGGCCGTCACATATATGACGATTGACGACGATAAAATCAGCCTGGACGCGTCTTATATCAAGAAATTTACATACGAAGGCCAGGAGTATGGGGCGGATTACATTACGGAGCACACCAAAAACGTTCTCCTTGGAATATTAAATGCGGGCGCTAACGACGACGAGGAGGAGTTTCTTGACAGAGTTTGCGCGATTGCCGACAACATTAAGCGAGACGACGTTAAAAAGCTATATCCGGTCTTAAAGCGCGTCTGCAAATTCCTTTTAAACGTGACGGTCGGGAAGGCCGGTTCGATTATAAACGCTCTGACTTTTGGGAGCGGAATCGACAAGGCCGCCTTAAAGCAAATTAAAGACAACAACCTTATAAGCCACGTCATGAATATTTATCTTTCCGTTTTTGACGGATCGATCGTCGCTTACGGAACGGATTCGCCCGTTTATAAAATCGTCAAGGACGTGGTGGCGCTGCCTTCAAAAATAGGCGCAAAGCTTCACATCAAAGCTCTGACAAGCGGCGGTTTTATCAAAACGTTAAAGGGCGTCGACGCGACGGTGGAGGAACTTTTAAACCCGAAGGGGCCGGACTGCCATCATCTTGTAATTGAAAGAAAACCTTAAAAACGGAGAAAATATGGGCGATTTAAAAGGCAAAACGGTTATAATAACGGGCGCGGGCAGAGCCGTTTTATCCGACGGCAGGTGCGGCTCGATCGGCTACGGCATAGCGACGGCGTTCGCTAAGGAGGGCGCTAACCTCGTTATAACGGGCAGAAACGTCAAAAAACTTGAAGACGCGAAGACGGAACTCGAAGAAAAATACAATATAAAGGTTCTTATTTTACGAGCGGACGTAAATTCCGGCGCGGATAACGAATCAGTAGTAAATTCTGTCGTCGAAAAAACGGTTGAAACTTTCGGCGGGGTGGACGTGCTCGTCAATAACGCGCAGGCGTCGGCTTCGGGCGTTCCTCTTTCGGAGCATACGACGGAGCAGTTCGACCTGGCGGTTTATTCGGGGCTTTACGCCGCGTTTTACTACATGAAGGCGTGCTACCCCTATTTGAAAAAATCAAAAGGGACGGTTATCAACTTCGCCTCAGGCGCGGGGCTGTTCGGAAACTACGGTCAGTGCGCATACGCCGCCGCCAAGGAGGGCATAAGAGGGCTTTCGAGAGTCGCCGCGACGGAGTGGGGCGCGGACGGAATCAACGTGAACGTAATTTGTCCGCTGGCGTGGACGAGCCAACTCGAAAATTTCCAAAATCAGTACCCGGACGCGTTCAGCCAAAACATTAAAGCGCCGCCGATGGGGCATTACGGCGACCCGGAAACCGAAATCGGCCGCGCGGTCGTCGCGCTTTGTTCGCCTGATTTTAAATACTTAACGGGCGAAACCATCACGCTTGAGGGCGGCATGGGATTAAGACCTTAACTAAATACAATTAAAAAGGGGAAATTTTTATGAGCAATAATGGCGTTACCGTTATGACGGGCGCGACCGGCCATGTTGGCTACGCGCTTCTTTTGGAACTTATTAGATCCGGCGTAAGACCTCGCATCCTTATAAGAAAAGACAGCGATATTTTTGACGGCCTCGACTGCGACAAGGTTTACGGAGACGTGACCGACTTTGAGTCGCTTAAAAAGGCATTTGAGGGCGCGACGGAAGTTTATCATCTCGCCGGAATGATTGATATTTCTAATGGAAATTACGATAAAGTTTACAATGTAAACGTAAACGGGACTAAAAATGTCGTTAAAGCGTGCAAGGAGTGCGGAGTTAAAAGGCTCGTTTATATGTCGAGCGTGGACGTTTACCCGCCTCTTCCCAATCAGCGCGTCATGACCGAGCTTGACAGCTACGATCCCAACGTTCTTGAGGGCGATTACGCGAAAACAAAAGCGGCGGCGACGCAGTTCGTTCTGGACGAAAACGGCGACGATCTTGAAACGGTTGTCGTGCAGCCGAGCGCGTGCATAGGGCCTTACGATTTCAAGGTATCGAGCGTGGGCGAAATGGTCAGAATGTTCCAAAAAGGACTATTTCCCGTATCTTTGGCGTTCGGCGGGTATAATTTCGTCGATGTGCGCGACGTGGCGTTCGGAACAAGAAAAGCGATGGAAAAAGGCAGACCCGGCGAGTGCTACATTCTCTGCGGCGAGCCTATTACGGTCGACGGGTTCATTAAGGATTTGGCGAAGGCGAAAGGCGTAAAGCCGCCTAAAATCAAGCTTCACAAGCCCATTGTCGATCTGGTCGCGCCTTTGATGGAGATTTACTACAGCAAGACGAACACGACTCCGCTCTTTACAAGATATTCGATCAGGAAGCTCGTGTCGAACTGCAACTTTTCTTACGCGAAAGCCGCGAAAGAGCTTGATTATCAGCCCATGTCGGTCGAGAAATCGGTCGCCGACATGATGAAGTGGATTGATGAAAATCATTAGACTTTTATGAAAAATATTGAAGGGAAAGTCAGGGCGGCCGTCGAGCGTTACGACATGATAAAAGACGGCGACAGGATAGCCGTCGGACTTTCGGGCGGCAAGGATTCGACGGCGCTTCTCTACGCCCTGTCAAAGTTACGGTCGTATTACCCCAAGAAATTCGACTTAACGGCGATTAGTGTTGATATGCGTTTTGGCGGGGCTGATACGGATTTTAGCCCGATTACAGAGTTTTGCGAAAGTCTCGGGGTGGAGCATATTATCAAGCGGACGGATTTGTCGGAACTCATCTTTAACGTCAGGAAGGAAAGCAATCCCTGCTCTCTCTGCTCCAAAATGCGAAGGGGCGTCCTCAACAACATCGCGCTTCAAAATAATTCTAACAAAGTCGCGTTAGGGCATCACAAAGACGACGCCGCCGAGACGTTTTTGATGAACCTTTTAAACGGCGGTACGATCGGCTGCTTTAGCCCCGTCACATACCTTAGCGACAAAGGCGTTTTTGTCATAAGGCCGCTTTTGCTCCTGAGCGAGTCTGATATAGCGGGCGCCGTTAAATCGTTAAATCTCCCTGTTGTTAAGACTCTATGCCCAAAAGACGGGTTTAGCGAACGACAGAACGTCAAAAATCTTATTAAAGAACTAAATAAAACATATCCCGGAGTGAGGGAAAAAATCACCGGCGCTCTTCGACGAAAGGGAATCGACGGCTGGTGATTTTCGGTTTACGGCGATTGGCGGCAGGTTTTCGGAGATAAGGATTATCGTTATCACTTATGTTTTGCGCCGTTCGCCGTCCGCCGGGAAAAAGCGCTTTTAAACGTGCGATGCGGCGCTTTAATTGGTTTAAATTTGAATGTAAAATTGGAGTTAATATGAAATATCTTGTAGTTTTGTACGACGGTATGGCGGACTATCCCGTGCCGGAACTTTCAGGCAAAACGCCGATGGAAGTCGCTAAAAAGCCCGTATTTGACGCGCTTGGGAAGAGAGGCGTCGTGGGAATCGTCAAGACCGTGGCGGACTCCTTAAAACCAGGCAGCGACGTCGCGAACCTGAGCGCCCTCGGCTACGATCCCCTGGAGTGCTACACCGGCAGATCGCCTTTGGAGGCGGTGAGTCTGGGCGTCGATTTGCTCGACACGGACGTCACAATGCGCTGCAACGTCGTCACTTTATCCGATGAGAAGAATTACCGCGACAAAAAAATGGTCGATTATTCTGCCGGTGATATTTCGTCAAACGAGGCGAAAGAAATCATTAAAACCATTGACGAGCACTTCGGAAACGATAAATATAAATTTTATAACGGCGTATCGTATCGCCATTGTCTCGTTTGGCACGGCGGTACAACCGATTTGGGAACCATGACCCCTCCTCACGACATTTCGGGGAAGGTTATAGGCGGTTACCTCTCCGACTCCCCGAACGCCGCCGATTTAATAAGGATGATGGAGGAGAGCTACGACCTTTTGAAGGATCATCCCGTCAACAAAAAACGCGAAAGCGAGGGCAAACGTCCCGCAAACTCAATTTGGCTGTGGGGCGAGGGGACCAAGCCTAAGCTTCAGTCCTTTTACGAGAGATATGGCTTAAAAGGGAGCATAATTTCCGCGGTCGATCTCCTTAAGGGTATCGGCGGCTGCGCCAAAATGAACACGCCGAACGTCCCCGGGGCCACCGGCTACATCGACACCAATTTTGAAGGCAAGGCGGACGCGGCCATCAGGGAATTTAGGAACGGGCAGGACTTCGTCTTCATCCACATAGAGGCGACGGACGAGTGCGGTCACAGGCACGAGCCGTTTAACAAAGTGAAAGCGATTGAACTGATAGACGAGAAAGTCCTCGCTAAAGTGTTAAAAGAGCTGGAAAATTACGACGACTACAAAGTTATGCTTCTTCCCGACCATCCGACGCCGATAGTCACGATGACTCACGCGAGAGACCCCGTGCCCTTCGTCATTTTCCACAAAAACGATGAAAAACAGGGCGTGGACTCCGTAAACGAGAACTCGGCTAAAAACACCGGCGTTTATTTCGACTCGGGCGTCGCTCTGATGAAGTACTTTTTAGACCGCTGAAGGTCAGGTTACGCGTGAATTTGTGAATCTCCAAAACAAACATATTGAATTTCGCGCTCTGGTATGATATACTTATAAGGGTGAATAAAATGAAAAGACAACGTAAGCTTGTTTTGGCGCTTGTTTTTGTTCTTGCTTTGATTTGCGCTTTTGGGTTCGGCTCTCTCGCTCTTGAAAGCGGGGATTTCTCTTACGAGATCACCGAGGGCGGCTCCGGCGTGAGGATTACCGGCTACAAAGGCGATTCGGGGAGCGTCGTCATTCCCGATATTTTAGAGGGCAGAGCGGTGACGGAAATAGGCGCGGGGGCGTTTAGTTCAAATTCCGTCATAACCGAGGTCACAATATCTTCAAATGTTGTGCGAATACAAAACAACGCCTTCGAAAACTGCGAAAACCTCAAAAGCGTCGTGATTCCCGCGTCCGTAGGGGCTATAGGTCAGTCGGCGTTCGGCGGCTGCTCCGCTCTTGAGAGTTTGTCGATTTCCTCCGCCGCCACAACCATAGGCTACTACTCCTTTGAAAACTGCTCGTCCCTTAAGAGCGTTACGATTCCGTCCTCCAAGATACTTTCGGGCGCCTTTAGGGGCTGTAAAGCCTTGGAGACGATAAACCTTCTCGACTCCGTTCAATCCATAGGAAAAGACGCCTTTAAAGATACGGCGTGGGAAGCGGCGCAGGCCCCCGGGCTTCTAATTTTAGGGAAAGTCCTCTACAAATACACGGGCGAGGAAGATCTCGTCAAAGTCCCCGAGGGCGCGACTTCCATAGCGGATTACGCTTTTTACGGCTTAAGTCTGTCGCGCGTCGTTCTTCCCGCCGGGATATACTATATCGGGGCCAACTCGTTTGACGAATGCCCCAACATGAACTATGTTTCCGTTCCGTCGTCCGTTATAGCGATTGGAACCAAAGCGTTCGGATACGTCGGCGGAGAGCCTAAAGAGGGCTTTACGGTTTATTGCCACGAAGGCGGCATAGCGTCCGAGTGGGCTAAAAACAACTCCTTTAAGACAGAGTTTATCGACTCCTGCGAACACAGTTTTTCGGACTGGACGGTTATCGTCGAGCCCGCCTGCGAGAGCGAAGGTCAAAGGGAGAGAAGCTGCATAAAATGCAATTACTCCGAAACGGAGACTCTCGCCGCTTTAGGGCACGATTTCAGCGGGTACGTAACGGTTCAGGAACTCACCTGCACACAGGACGGCATAGAAAGGCGAACCTGCACGAGATGCTCTAAAACGGAGGATAAAACCACTCCCGCTCCCGGTCACAAATGGGATACGGTGAGCGTCGTTAAGGAGCCTAACTGCACCGAAGAGGGCGAGGAGATAAGAACCTGCTCCGTCTGCGGCGCCACCGAGAACCACAAAACCGATCCTTTAGGGCACAAGTGGATTGTAGACGACACGACCGACCAAGACGGGTTTATCGTCACAAAAGAGCCCAACTGCACCGAAAAGGGCGAAAAACAGAGAACCTGCTCCGTCTGCGGAGTTACGGCGGTGGAGGAAATCGACGCTTTAGGGCATAGAGCCGACGAGTGGACCATCACTAAAGACCCCACTCCCATATCGCCGGGAGAGCGCCAAGGCGTGTGCGTCGTGTGCGGCGAGACTTTTACGGAGGAGATACCGCCCGTTTCGGAGCCTTTGCCCGACGACGCCGAGTTTTTGACGTTCACGCCCGACGCGGAGATTGAGTTTGACGAGTCCAAAAATTACGTTTACAATATAGGTCCGGGCAAAAGAGTCAGCGAGGTCTTAGAGCAGTTCGACTACCCGGGGCACATAGTCGTAACCGATTTCGACATGAACGAGTACGCCACAAACTCCGTAGTCGGCACGGGAGTATGCTTTTTCCTCGCGAGGCTTAACGAAACCACCGGCAAATACGATCCCATTGACAGCGCGTGCGCGATAGTCAGGGGCGACGTAAACGGCGACGGGCTCATTACGGCGGCGGACGCGAGACTCGCCTTAAGGACGTCCGCCAACCTTGAGACGCTTAAAACGCCTTACCTTTTGGCGGCCGACACGGACAAAAGCTCCAAAATCGACGCTTCGGACGCCAGGAGCATTTTGCGGGCTTCCGGCTCTTTAGAAGAGCTTGACCAGCGCTTCTAAACGGGTTTTAGGTTGCGGGCGATATTTTAGACGCTAAATTACCGCGATACAAGACGGCGAAGCGGGCGTTGACGGGCGA
>CAYUEV010000046.1:0-11003 GCA_964443825.1 uncultured Eubacteriales bacterium | reverse complement strand
TTTTACGCATTTTCTGTCAAATTATTAGCGATAAATGACGATTAGTTTTATTATCGATACTTTTTGCTTTTTATGCGTCGGCGGTTTTATCGCGGGTAAACGGTCATTGAAACAGTCTCGCGCGAAGCGACGTATGTAATGGATTTTAACAAATTTAACGCGGCGAAATTCTATATTTTTAACGTCGATCGCCGCTCGCTAACCGCTAAAAAGCGGGACGCGGTTGAATTTTAACAAAATTTAATAGCGTTTAAGATTCTTAACGTTAAACAAGATTTATTTCAATATTGTAATAACTTTTTGGTTTACAATACAAGGATTATGTGATATAATTTTTGCGGATGTTTTTGATAAGGAAATTGTCCAAAACTTTATATTCTCAGGCGCATGAAGAGGTTTAAATATGTCCTTTAAAGACGACGCGTTAAGGTCGGCGATAAGTTCCGCTATCGACTTTGGCGTAAAATATATTAAAAAAGATCCCAAAAAGAATTTGTCTTTGTTCGCGAGTAGGATTTTAAATATTTTCGGCGGTCTTTTCCCGGATAAGAATCTTGAAAACTTAAAAAACGGCGCTAAAGACCCGGAAAACGTCTATGCGAAACTCATTAAAAATCTTTTTGACACGACGGACGAGAACATCATCAGAACGATGGCGATGGCGGGAGGTTTCGAGGCCGGTCTTTTAGGGACGAAGGCGGTAAGATCTAACCGTGAAAAATATGATTGCAACATTCCTTTTATAATTCTTATGGATCCCACAAGTGCCTGCAACTTAAATTGCACAGGCTGTTGGGCGGCGGAATACGGTCACAGACTCAATTTAAGCCTTGACGACATGAGAAGCGTGGTGAAGCAAGGCAAAGAGCTTGGAACCCATATTTATATGTATACGGGCGGAGAGCCTCTCGTCAGAAAAAAAGACATTATTACCGTAGCGAGCGAGAACAGAGATTGTCTGTTTTTAGCGTACACTAACGCGACCCTTGTCGACGACGAGTTTTGCGAAGAAATGAGGCGCGTGGGGAACGTGACTCTCGCTTTAAGCATCGAGGGGACCAAAGAGAGCAACGATAAAAGAAGGGGAGAAGGCTCTTACGAAACGACTCTTAAAGCGATGGACGTTTTAATGGAGCATAAGTGTATTTTCGGTATTTCCGTATGTTATACGAGAGAGAACATAGATTACGTTACAAGCGACGAGTTTCTTGATTTAATGGTCGAGAAAGGCGTAAAATACGGCTTTTATTTTAATTATATGCCTGTAGGTCACGACGCGGTTAAAGAGCTTATTCCCACTCCCGAACAAAGAAAACATATGTACTACTGGATAAGGCGCGTCAGGAACTCTAAAACGGGAAAACCCATGTTTATTTTTGATTTTCAGGACGACGGCGAGTTCGTGGGCGGTTGCATCGCGGGCGGCAGAAACTACTTCCACATTAACTCAAGAGGCGATATAGAGCCTTGTGTGTTTATTCATTTTTCAGATTCCAATATCCACGAAGACACGTTGCTGCAAGCTCTCAAAAAGCCGCTTTTTACAGAGTACAGAAAAGGTCAGCCGTTTAACGACAACCACTTGCGTCCCTGTCCTATGCTTGAAAACCCCGATAAACTTCGCTCCATCGTTAAAAAATCAGGCGCCAAGTCGACCGATTTGTTAATTTTAGAAGACGTGGACGAGCTTTGCTCAAAATGCGACGATTTCGCGTATGAATGGGCTGGCGTCGCCGATGAAATTTGGTTAAACAATCCTCACCCAAAAACGCACACTCAGTATTATCGCGACGGCGGGAAATCAAAAATGCAATAAAAAATAAAGCTTTAGGAATTTCATCTGACCTAAAGCTTTTTTTTGTTTTTTTATATTCAAAGGTTATATTCCGTTAAAAATCTCGTTTTTCATTTTACCCGCCGCTTCGTCAAAAGGCGTTTTGAGACTTCCTTTGAATGCGTTAAGGTACTCGAGAATATCGTGTTCTTCTTTAGAAATCAGCTCAAGCGAGGAACTTACCTTTTCGGAAAATTCGTCGATTTTGGATGAAACGACATTTAATTTTGAAATCGCAAATTCGACCGCCTCGTCGGCGCTGTCGGACGCTTCATATATTTTATCACAAATTTCCTTAATTAAGAGGTTGGCGTACCTTCTGACGTCGAGCATGGCTCTGCCGACTATTTCTTCGTTTTCGCATAAACTCACGGCGTTCTCGTTTTCAGGTTTTTCGCCGCACTCTTTTTTGACGTTTTCTGCTTCGGGAACACGACTTTCCTCTAAAATTTTGATTTTTTTGCGAAGACCGTCGGCCTCTAAGGCAAGACAGCTTATTTTAAGTTCGTAATCGTCTTTTAATTTTCGCAAATCTTCTTCTGAAATTCTCTTATCGTCCGACAGGCGCTTTTCTTTTTCTTCGTTTTGAGCTTTAAGCGCGTCTATTTTTTCGCCGTACTCCTTTTTTAAAGCGCTTACGGTGTTTTTAAGGGATTTTATTAGGCGATTTGATTCGCCGAGCTCATTTTTTAAGGTTTCGTTCGCTTTGCCGAAGGATTCGAGCGACTTTGTAAGCTCCGCCTCTCTTTTTTTCATAGCGCCGATGTAAGCCATTACGTCGTCCCTGTCGAACCCGCCGAAAACGGATCTTTTGAATACTATATCGGAAGGCAAAACGCTACCCCCTCTGATGACGCCGCAGTATTTTAAACAAATAAACTATAACACAAAAAGACTTATTTTGCAAGACTCTAAATTCTTTTTAAAATCGGTTTAAAAGCGGGTTAAACGGTTTTAAGGCGAACTCTCGCTTTTTAATTCTTTTTTATCGTGTATTTTACGAGCCAAATATAAAGCGGGAGTGTCCAAAAGGCTTGTAAAAATATAAATTATGTAACTCGAAAAGAATATCGAAACAAGAGTTTTAAAGTCGTAAACGCCGCCAAACGCCAAAACCGTGAAAAGAAGGGCGTTTATAAGCTGACTTGTAAGCGTGGAGGCGTTATTTCTAAGCCAAAGAAATTTTCTTGAACTTTTGAATTTTTTCTCGGTAAAAGCCCACCACTTATGGTAAAGCCACACGTCGAAAAATTGACTTACGGCGTAAACCGTTAAAGAGGCGATAACCGTGCGCGAAGTTTTCCCGAAAATCAGTTTTATCGAATTAAAAATTTCGTAATTTCCGGAAGGCGTAAAAAGTCTCCACCCCAGACTTAAAACGACAAAGAAGACAGACGTAAAGACGCCCGTCCATACGGCTCTATCGGCCTCTTTTTTTCCTTCGCACTCCGATAAAATGTCGGTTATAAGGAATGTGGAAGCGAAAAGGACGTTGCCTAAAGTCTGCTCCATGCCGAAGGCGTTTACTAAAATGAGGACTTCTATATTGGAAAGGACGGTCGCTACGGCGGACATACAAAAAAGTCCGGCTTTTCCAAAAAATTTATATGAAAGAACGACGCACCCGAATATAAGAAATACCGAAAGAATCAATAAAATCTCGTTTCGCATTTATTGGCCTGCTCCAAAATAAGTATTGCTTTAAAAGCGTATCGGCTCTTAAAGGTGATAAACGAATTGTAAAAAATCATTGATTTTATCTTTGTCGTGATTTATTAAGGGCGCGTTTATGTTCATATATCGACGCGATAAATATATTAAGCCCGGTCTAAATATCGTTTACTGCATAGAAAACGCTTTGACGTTTAATTCTAAAAAGTAAATTTAAAAAGCCGTTCTTTCTTTAACGTAGCCGGAAACTTTATCTATGGGAAGCCTTACTTGTTCCATGGTATCTCTGTCGCGGACGGTGACTTTATTGTCGTCTTTACTCTCAAAATCGTAAGTTACCGAGAAAGGAGTGCCTATTTCGTCCTCTCTTCTGTATCTTTTGCCGATAGAGCCGGTTTCGTCAAAATCGGTCATAAATTCCGTTTTAAGCATATCGTAAACTTTTAAAGCGTTCGGAGTAAGTTTTTTAGAAAGCGGAAGAACGGCGGCTTTGTAAGGAGCGAGAGCGGGCTTTAAATGAAGAACGGTTCTGACGTCGTTCTTACTCTCGTCGATTACTTCCTCGTCGTAAGCTTCTGAAATAAGAGCGAGAATCGTCCTGTCAAGACCGTATGTCGACTCGATAATGAATGGAATAAATTTTTCGTTCGAATCGGGATCTAAGTATTCCATTTTTTGACCGCTGTACTCCTGATGTCTTTTAAGGTCAAAGTCTGTTCTGTTGTGAGTGCCGTTTATCTCACCCCACCCAAACGGGAAAAGATACTCTATATCGCACGCGGCTTTAGCGTAATGCGCGAGTTTTTCATGGTCGTGGAATCTTAAGCGCTCTTTGGGAAGACCTAAATCAACAAAATAGCTCATGCCGAAATTCTTAAAATATTCGTAAAGTTCGGAATCTTCGCCCTCCTTACAAAAAGTCTGAAATTCCATCTGTTCAAATTCTATCGTTCTGAAAGTGAAATTTCCCGGGGTAATTTCGTTTCTGAAGGCTTTCCCTATTTGACCTATGCTAAACGGGAGTTTCGCGCGCATCGTCCGCTGGACGTTCAAAAAATTTACGTATTCGCCCTGGGCGTTTTCAGGACGCAGATAAATCGTGCTTTTACTGTCGTTCGTAACGCCCCTCGCCGTTTTAAACATTAAATTAAACTCTCTTATGTCGGTAAAGTTGTGCTTTCCGCAGTTGGGGCATGGAATATGGCGCTCTTTAATGTAAGAGAACATCTCCTCTTCCGTCATTAAATCGGCGTGAGCGTCGGGGTCAAAGTCGTCTATAAGGTTGTCGGCCCTAAAGCGCATTTTGCACTCTTTGCAGTCTAAGAGAGGGTCGGAAAAAGACGACGCGTGACCGCTCGCCTCCCAAACTCTCGGGTGCATAAGTATGTCCGCGTCGACTTCATAACTGTTCTTTCTCTCCTGTATAAAACGCTTTCTCCACGTTTCTTTTACGTTGTTTTTAAGTCTCGCGCCTAAAGGACCGTAATCCCATGTGTTGGCGAGTCCTCCGTAAATGTCGCTCCCGGGGAAAATAAACCCTCTCCCTTTACAAAGCGAGACTATTTTGTCCATCGTTTTATTTTTAATGTCCATAAAGCAACCTCTCTTTTAATTTCCCATCGCTTCCTCAAAAGCCTGTTCGTCATCTTCGTCCGCGGACGCGCCGAAAAACTCTAAAAAACTCGTTTCCGCATAGTCCTGCGTAGAGAAAAGGCTGTCGGGCGCTTCGGGTGAAAAAGTTTCTATTTCCAAACTTAAACTCTCGTTGCCGTTTTGGTCGATATATTTGATTAGTTTTAAGTCGTTTCCCGTAAAGTAAAACTCGACGGTAATATCTTGGGCGTAATATTTGACAACGTCCGCGTCGGTTCCGTTAAGGCGCGTTTTTCCCGTTTCCGTTTTATCCCATTTATAGCCCGAAAGACTAAGCTCGCCGGTTAAATCTTGCATTTCCGAAACGTCCATCCCCGCCATTTGCAATAACGACTTGTTTATTATCGTATAAGTTTTTTTGCTGTCGTCAAGGAAGTAAAAGCCGTCGTCGACAAAAATTATGGTAAGCTTTAAGTCGTCGACGTCCATTTTAGTTCTAAAGTCAGCGCCTCTTAAAGCCATATCAAGGTCGACGTCGTCTTCGCCCTCGGCTTTTAGAAGACCTTTTACATAGTAATTTCCGTTTATATAAGCGTCGATTAACTGCTGTTTTGTGTATTTTTGACCGCCGTTATTGTTTACGTTCCCGTTATTATTACCGCTATCGGAGTTATTACCGCCGTTGTTGCCGCCGTTATTGTCGTCGTTATTGTTGTTGCCGCCGTTATTATTACCGTTATTATTCCCGCTGTTACCGCTATTGTTATTATTATTCCCGCCATTGTCGCCGTTCCCGCCGCCTAAATTGCCGCCGTTTACGCCGTTCCCGCCGCCGGAATTACTATTGCCGTTATTATTACCGCCGTTATTATTGGAATTTACGTTTCCGTTGGAGTTGTTGTTACCGTTTCCGCCTCTGTTATCAGAGCCGCTTCCGTTTGAGTTTCCGTTCCCTCCGCCTATATTATTAAGGTCGTCGTTATTGCCGCCGCCTGTATAATTTCCGCCGCCTAAATTATCGGCGTATGAAGAAGTTGTTTCCCCGTCTGTTTCGTCAAGACCTTTACTCTTTCTGTTAAGTAAGAAAAGTCCGCCCGCCGTAAGCGCCACGACGAGGACAAAAGCGGCTATTGAGATAATTATTTTTTTGTTAGATTCTAAAGCGTCCATAACGTTACCTTTTCATAAAAACTATATTAGCATTATATGTGATTATCGGTAAATTGTCAATATTATATGTTGAAACGGCGTGAAAAATATGGTATAATAAATCATAAAAAAATAAAAAAGGATAATATTATTGCGCAAATATATTAAAGCCGCCGCGATTACGCTTGTTCTCCTCTTATTTTTGGCGTTGATATTTTCGTCGTGCGGCAAAAACAGTGAAATTGTTATCCCCGCTCGCGACGTTGTAACGCCTGAAAACGCGGGTGAAAAATACCATACTTCTCTTGAAAGCGGCTTAAAAAAAGTCGTTTCGGGAAGTTTTACCGATCTTTACATCGATACCGGGACTTTTAGCGTCTCCGTTTTAGATAAGACGGGCGACATTCTGTGGAGCGCTCTGCCCTCCTCTAAAAACAACGCGTCTTATTTATACTCTTTAACCCTTTACACTGAAAACGGCGTTTACAGTTTAAACACGCAGGACAATTCGATACCATTTGGCGGCGCGTCTTATGAAGTTTCCGACAATGCGCTTCTTGTGGATTATATACTATCCGACAAAAAGGAAACAATAAGAAAAAAATACGAAAATATAACGAAAGACGACGTTTTCGCGTCGTTTTCGGTAAAGTATGAAATTTATGAACAGTCTCTCAAAGCCGAGATCGACTTAGGCTCTCTTAAATGTACCCCCGGCGGCTTTATAGGGGAAATCGCTTTTATGCCGTATTTTGACAGTTCCGATAAGTCCGCCGACGATTATATATTTATTCCCGACGGATCGGGCGCTATCATGAAAGACGGCGAAAGCGGGGAGTATACGGTCAAGATGTACAACGAGGACGCTTTTATGTCCAACGTTAGCTCGTCGGCCGGGGCTATTATGCCCGTATACGGTATAAAGAGGGGCGACGGCGCGTTTTCGGCGATTATAACGGAGGGCGACGCTTTAGCGTCCGTTAAGACGTCGAGGTCTTTAGCGTGTCCTTATTTAGGCGCTTACTTTACCGTAACGCCCGTTTATAACGATGAAAACTCCGGAGTAATAAAGTCAGGACCCGGTTATTCAGATAAAATAGCCGTAACGTATAAATTCCTTTCAGGTTCTAACGCGAATTACATAGGGATGGCCTCCGCCGCGAGAGAAGAATTTATAAAGGAAGGGCTTTTGTCGCCTAATTTGAAAGAAGACTCCGGGCGTTTTCCGGTTTACATTTTAGTATACGCAGAAAACGCTTACGGAGAAACGTTGACGACCTCTAAGCAAGTCGAGGATATTTTAAGTTCCGTTAAAAGCAAAGGTCTTGACGACGTAAACGTCATATTTAAGGGCTTTTTAAAAGGCGGTCTTTCAAATAAGAATCTTTATAAAACGAGTATATCAAAACAGTCAGGCGGCGAAAACGGCGTATCCGACCTTTACGACTACCTTAAACGACTAAATTACGATTTCATATTAGACGTTAATATTATGTCGTCCGGGAAAAAATATTCAGGAAGTTCCGCCCAAAAGTCGATTACGGGCGAAAACGCTTTTTACGTTTCAAAAAATCCTTTAGGTTACGACGAGAACGCTAATAACAGGCTTCTTTCAAGAACGGGCGCCGAGGCGTTTAACGAGGGCAAATCCAAAACCAACCCCGCCGTGTACGGCGACAATAGCCCCTTTAATATGTTTCTCTTAAACGTAAACAAGCTGCCCGGAAAATTTTCGTCATTTTTAAAGAAGGGCTTAAACGGCTTATCTGACGGGTACGGTATAGACGACGCGGGTCGCGTTCTTTACTCGGGCGGCGATTTTACAAGGCAGGACGCCGAAAATACAGTTCGGGAGGAAGTGAAAGACATTATAAATTACGGTGATCTTTACGTAAGCTCCGGCAACGTCTATACGCTTTACGGCGCGTCATACGTATACGATATGATGTTCGACTCCTTTTATCCCGAGAGCGAAAACTACGCTCCCGTGCCTTTCGCCGAGGCCGTTCTTCACGGGAGTTTGCAGTATTCGGGCGAGCCTATAGACGCGGGAGACCCCCTTTACAAGTACGATATGCTGCAATATATAGAATACGGCGCTTCACCTTATTTTAATTTTGTTTTTGACGAAAAAAGTATTTACTGTTACAACGGGTATATAAATTCCGACGGATTTTCGGAAATTTTCGATTTTTATAACGACGCTAAAAACGCTCTCTCCGACTTATCTGACGACGTAATTACGGGGCACGAGAAAATAACAAAAGACGCGAACGGCAAGGATATATCGGGCGTGTGGAAGACCGCGTATTCCGACGGGTCTGAAATTTACGTAAATTACACGGGTTCGGCGGTAACCACGCTAGAAAATATAGTCGTAGGACCTTATGATTTCGTAAAAGTAAAATACTGAATAAAAGGGTAACTAAAATGCCTATAAAAATATCTAACGAACTGCCCGCGAAGGGTTTTTTGGAAAAAGAAAACGTCTTTGTGATGGACGAAAAACGAGCCGCCTCGCAGGATATAAGACCGCTTAAAATCCTAATATTAAATTTAATGCCTACGAAAGTCGCGACTGAAACTCAGATTTTAAGGCTTTTAAGCAACACTCCCCTCCAAGTCGAAGTTGAACTGATGCAAATGGCGACGCACGTTTCAAGAAACACCCCTAAGGCTCATCTTACAAAATTTTATAAGACTTTCGACGAGGTTAAAGACGAAAAATTTGACGGTATGATTATAACCGGCGCGCCCGTGGAGCGCTTGCCTTTTGAGGAAGTCGATTACTGGGACGAACTTTGCCGCGTTTTTAAGTGGACCGAAACAAACGTATACTCCACTTTTCATATTTGCTGGGGAGCGCAGGCGGGGCTTTATTACCGTTACGGCATAGAAAAATATCCTCTTAAAGAAAAGCTTTTCGGCGTATACGAGTACTATCCGCTCGACTTTTACCATCCTCTTATGAGAGGGCTCGATATGTCGTATTACGTCCCTCAGTCAAGATATACCGAAAATCGTCTTGAGGACGTCATAAAAGAAAAAGACCTTCAGGTTCTTTCATATTCTAAAATCGCCGGCATTCATTTAATTTCCGACATGGAGTGCAGAAACTTTTACTCAAGCGGTCACTCCGAGTACGACGCGGATACTTTGGCGAAAGAATATTTGCGTGATAAAGAAAAAGGTCTTCCTATAAAAATCCCCTATAATTATTTCCCGAAAAATAATACAAGAAAAGACCCTGTAATAAAATGGCGCAGCGCCGCCGTTCTTATTTTTACAAACTGGCTCAATTATTTCGTTTATCAAAAAACTCCTTACGATCTATCGAATCTTTAAATTAGAGGTGTGTTGTTTTGGATTTTAAAATTAACGCGTACCCTGTCGACGACACTGTGGGGGGACTTCGCAGTTCTGAAAAAATTAAAATCGTCATTTGCTACATTTTAAAGAACGTCGACGCGCCTATGACAAGGCGCGACATACGTTCCGCCCTTTTTGACAACAGTATCGCCAACTATTTTGAAATAAATCAAGCTATAGAGGATCTTTTGTCAGTCGGGGCTCTAAAGGGCTTCCCCTCGGGTGAGGACGCTAACGCGGGAGAAATTTTAAAGCTCACTGAAAACGGCGAGAGGATAGCCAGGGAACTTGAAAGCGAACTTTCGCCATACGTTAAAAATAAAGCCGTAAAAGCTGCGAGATTTACGCTTGTTTTAAAAAGACGGCAAAAGGAAAACACGGTCGATATAGTTAAAATTAACGATAAAAAATACCGCCTTGATATAAAAATGAGTTCGGGGCTCGAAGACTCCGACTTTGACGAGCTTCTTTCAGTGTCCGTTTATCTCACAGATTATTCCCAAGCCAAGATTATGGAAGAAAACTTTTTTAATAATCCTTCGCCGCTTTACGAAAGCGTTATCGAGAGTTTAACGGGCGACCCCACTTTTAAAGAGTGACTTTTGTTTTTAAGGTAAGACTTTATGAAAAGTGAAAAATTTGCGATTTTTCTCGATATTGACAACACTCTTTACGTCGACGGAATAATTCCCGGGGTCAATATAGACGCTATAAATCTCGTAAGGGAGAACGGTCATTTTGTTTTTCTCAACACGGCGAGAGGTTACGCGTGCATACCGTCTTACGTTAAGAACGCGGTTAAAACAGACGGCGTTTCAGCCGGCATGGGCGTGGACGTCAGAATTGGAGATAAGCAGATTTTCAGCGACCCTTTAAAAACAGACGAGCTTAAGAGCATAGCGTCTTATTTTTTAGGCGACAGGCGCGAAATAGGCTTCGAGGGCGAGGACGCGATGGTATGGATAAATCCCGGCGAAAGGCGTTTCCCATGCGGGCTTTTGCATTCGCCTTCCGAGTTCGATACCGTATATAAGGATGTAAAAATATCAAAAATGTACGTTTCCGGCGACTTAACGCCCGAAGACATAGAACGCTTTAAAGACGGCTACGATATTTTCTGCCACGGAGCTTATTCGGAGTTTGTTAAAAAAGGGCGCGGAAAAGCGTTCGGGATGAAAAAGATCTTAGAGCGCATAAACGTCCCGTTGAAAAATTGTATCGCCATGGGGGACAGCGGCAACGACGAAGATATGTTAAAATGCGCGGGGATTTCAGTCGCTATGGGGAACGCCATAGACGAGATTAAGTCAATTTGCGGCTATGTGTCGTCTGACGCTAAAGACGGGGGAGTGGCTCAGGCCATTTACAAGTATCTTAAACTTTAAAC
>CAYUEV010000045.1:0-11299 GCA_964443825.1 uncultured Eubacteriales bacterium | reverse complement strand
TAATATCTAACACATAATATAGCACAAAATGAAGCAGAACGCAATAATTTTTATTTATTAAATTGAAATTTTTTGTGAATGATTTTATTGCAAAATAGTCGCGTTTTAAGTATAATAAATCATAATAATAACCGACTTAAAGGACAGTTTTATATGAAGAAAGAAATTGTAGTGGCCGGAGCGGGTCACGGCGGTATTGTGTGCGCGGCTCTTTTAGCTGAAAAGGGCTTTGACGTGACGGTTTACGAAAAAGACGATAGAGCCGGTTCGGGTCACGACTGGACCGATTCGTTTCCTCTTTGCGCGTTCATCGAATCTGATATTCCATTGCCGCCTAAAACAAAATATACTCCCTCGCACGCGACTTGCTATGTAAACCCCAACAAATCGGTCTTGATTCCAATGCCTGAAAATACCGATCCGGAAACGGCGACTTTTACTTTTGACAGAAAGTACTTACTCCATTATCTCATTAGGTACGCCGAGAAAAAGGGCGTAAAATTCCGCTTCAATACGGAAGTCGTATGCCCTATTTGCGACGGCAAACGCGTTTTGGGACTAATAGTAAGGCGCGGAGGAAGGCTTTATTCAGTCTACGCGAGCTTGGTAATAGACGCGGCGGGAGTTAATTCCCCCGTGAGGACGCTTCTTCCGCCTAAAATGGGAATTATGAACGAGTTTGACGGCGACCAGATTTTTACGGCGTACAGGGCTTTCTTTGAAAGAGTTCCCGGCGCTCCGCCCGAACACGATTATATGGTTCATCTTTTCCATATGCACGAGCCGGGGCTTTCATGGCTCATTTCGGAAGATTCGTACTGCGACGTGCTTGTGGGGAGATTCGGGTCAAGTATCAGCGAGGAAGATATTGAAGAGGCTCTTGACGATTTAAGAAAAACGTATCCCATAATAGGCAAAAACGTGCTGAGAGGCGGAGAAGTAGCTCAAATCCCGATAAGGAGGACGATACCGCTTATAGTCGCAGACGGCTACGCTGTTATAGGCGACAGCGCGTGCATGACGATACCTATTATAGGTTCGGGAGTCGCCAACAGCATGAGGGCGGGGAAATATCTCGCCGACGCGGTAATTGAAGACAAGGAATGCAAATTCACTTCGGAAACGCTTTGGAAATACCAGTACGATTACTTTATGAATATCGGAAATTCCCTCGTCGCTCTCGATAAATTAAGAGAAGTTTTAGGAAAACTTTCAGGCGAAGACGTTGATTTCCTGCTTGAAAAGAACATTATAACCGAAAACGAGCTTAGTATCACGAACGGCGGGGCTGAAATAACGGTTTTAGGGATAGCTCAAAAGCTCATTAAGGCTCTTCCTAAATTCCCAATGCTCGCCAACATAACGAGAGCGCTCGCCAAAAGAGGATTTATTAAAAAAGTTTTGTCCGAAACGCCTGAAAAATACGATAAAGACGCGGTTGAAAACTGGGCGGGCAGATACGAACTTTTGTAAAATTTAAAATCAAAAAACAAAGCCCAAATTTATCTTGGACTTTGTAAACAGACATAAGGCGGAAAAACCCGCCTTGTGTTTTTTATTGCATAATAAACGTCATTAAAGTTTCGTAACAAACGGCTATAAACGCCAATACCATGGGAACCGTTAAGAGGTATGTTTTGTAAACGGCGCCTTCGGAAACTCTTTCGGACAACGGGTTCATCTGAGGCATATAGCGCTTTCCGGCGTTTACAAAAGGCGACTCCTTAACGGCGCTTTTGCCGAATTTTTTGAAATACAGGAATACCGACAAACCGCCTATGATTATGAACGCGAAAAACGCAACGTTGCATAAGTTATATTGAAGAGAATCGCCGTAAAACTCGTAAATTATTGAAACGAGCGTTGAAAAGCCGTTGTTTAGAAAATGAATTATAACGCCCGTCCAAAGGGAATCTGTCGCGACGTCGGCGTAGCCTATCGCGATTCCCGCCATCACGGCGAACGGTATTTGAGTAAGGTTACAGTGCATAAAGCCGAAAATAAGGGACGAGCAAACTATGGCGAACATATCGCCGTAACGCCTTAGAGGCTGCATCACGACTCCCCTTAACGCCATCTCCTCGACAAGAGCCGGCACAATGGCCGTGCAAAGGAAGTTTAAAAATATCCCCCAAAACGTCTTGGGCGTTGAAGGAAGCTCCGGCGTGGTAAGCTCGATTCCCGTCGCCCACTCTATGAAAACGTCGATATAAGAAGTAACGATGTTCCCCGCGAGGCATACGCCGAAAGCGCCTAAAATTATTATAGGCAGGTACTTTGCGTTTTTAGGCTTCCCCAAAGGCATAGAACCGACGATACCTCTTCCCGTCTTATTGTAGATATATCCTAAGAGGAAGAAAGGACCGCCCACAACGAATATGGAGTAAATCGTCTGGAAAAGATACGAAAATTCAGCGTCGTTGTTGACAGCGTCGTAAAAATCGAAAGAACCGTTCGTAACAGCTGATAAAAGGAACTGTAAAAAAGCGGTCAAAGCTCCCGACAGGAAAATATAAAGAAGAATCGAAAGAGAACTTAAAGCGCTTAATGATTTTAGGTTCTTTTTTTCGCGATACCATACTTCCCTTGAAATGAACTTAGACGGCTTTTTGCCATAGGAAAACCCGGGGTCGTAATTGTAGTTCTGATAACGACCGCCGTTTTGGTTGTAGCCGTTCGGGTTATAGCCGTTTGGATTGTAGTTGTACCCGCCCCGGTTATAGCCGCCGTAGCCGCCGTTGTAACCGTTATTATAACCGCTTTGGTTGTAGTTATTATAGCCGCCGTAGCCGTTATTATAACCGTTATTATAGCCGTTTTGGCTGTAACCGTTATTACCGTAACCGTTCTGATTATAGCCGCTGTAGCCGTTTTGGTTATAATTATTGTTATAACCGTTTTGACCGTAGCCGTTCTGACTACAGCCGTTTTGATTGGCGCCGTTTTGGCTATAGCCGTTTTGATTGGCGCCGTTTTGGTTGTAGCCGTCTTCGTCGGGTCTTTGATTGTTCCCGCCCATATTATTGTTTTCGTCTTGACCGTTATACATTTTTAAACTTCCGATAAAATTTTGCGAACCGCCGAAGACGCCGCTTTAAACGCGTCTTTATTTGTTTTATAGACGTATGTGTTTTCCATATTTTTAGCGGTTTCGCCGTCTTTTTCGAGGTTTTCCAAGCCGTCGAACACTTTTAAGTGGGGCTCGATTGTTAAAATTATATCGCCGTCTTTTTTATTTACAAGCGTTAAAAGCTCTTTTATCTTGCCGTCGCCTTCGCCCGCGGGAACTACTTGACCGCTGTTCTTTAACGCGTCTTTTACATGGAAATAATCGATATAAGGGGATAATTTCTCGTATGCGGGGAGAATATCAACGCCGCATTGAATAAAGTTCGCGGGATCGAACACGCCTTTAATTTTATCTTTTAAGGACGACAGTATTTGAAGACAGCGGTCGTCCGAGTCGCCGTAAATGCCTTTTTCGTTCTCGTGACAGCATGAAACTCCGCTTTTTAAGGAATAATCCGCCATTTTTTCAAGGCGTTCCAGGACTTCGTCGCGGTAAACGGCCGGGTCGTCGTTATTTGGAATATAAAAACTAAATAATCTGATTCTCTTGGTATCTAATATACAGGCGTTTTCGACGCATCTTTTAAATTTTTCGAAATGCTCGTGAAAGTCGTCTAAAATTCCGATTTTGCCAAAAGGCGAACCTATGGCGGAAATTTTAATTCCATTCTCGTCAAGAGTTTTTTTAAGGTCTTTAGCCATATCCTCGGTATAGTCGGAAATATTAACGCCGTCTATCCCGCGGGGTTCCATAAGCGGAATATTGTTTTCTTTTAAAACGGTTATTTGCTCTTCTAAAGTGTTTCCGCCTTCGTCTGAAAACGCCGATAAAATAAAATTAGCCAAAACAAACTGTCTCCTTAGTATTTTTAGATTATTTTAAAAGTTCTTTATAAACTTTAATATACTCGTTAGCGGAACGATTCCAGCTAAAGTCCGACTCCATAGCCCTCTTCACGAGGATAGACCAGCCGTCTTTATCTTTAAAGCCCTCCGCCGCCCTTTTCATGGCGTGCATCATATCGTGGGCGTTGTAGTTTTTAAAAGTAAAGCCGTTGCCTTCGCCGTATCCGCTGTCTGTTATGGAGTCTTTTAATCCGCCCGTTTCTCTTACTATGGGGATTGAACCGTATCTTAACGCTATCATCTGCGAAAGTCCGCAAGGCTCGCTCTTTGAGGGCATTAAAAAGAGATCCGAACCCGCGTAAATTTTTGAGGCGAGGCTTGAAAAGAATCCTAACTTTAGCCCCACTCTGTCAGGGTATTTTTCAGCTAAATACCTAAAAAAACTCTCATACTGCCATTCGCCCGCGCCTAAAATTATAATCTGGCAGTCAACAGAACAAATAAACTCTTCTATAACGGCTTTTACAAGGTCGAACCCTTTATGCGGGACGAGTCTGGAAACCATTGCGAATACGGGCGTGTCGTCGTTTTGAGGCAGGTTAAAATATTTTTGAAGTTCCGACTTGTTCTTTTTTTTGTTTTCGGGGTTATCTTTATCGAAATTATACCATATTTCGGGGTCGCTCGCGGGATCGTAAATTTCATAGCTGATCCCGTTTAAAATGCCCGTCAATTTCCATGATTTTTCAATGAGGATTCTGTCTAGACCGTGAGAATACCACGGGTCTAATATTTCGTTCGCGTATGTGGGGCTTACGGTGGTGATTTTATCGGAACACTCTATAGCGCCTTTCATAAAGTTTATATCGCCGTCGTACTCGATTATGCCCTTGTCGTACCATGAAAGCCCGACTACGTTTTCAAGAATATCCTCTCCGTACTGACCTTGATACTGGATATTGTGTATAGTGAAAACGGTTTTAATGTTTTCGTACCCCGGAATACGGGAGTAAATGCAACTGTAGTAAACGGGAACTAAAGCCGTCTGCCAGTCGTTACAGTGGATAATATCGGGCTTAAAGCCTATAGTCGGTATAACCTCAAGGACGGCTCTTGAAAAGAAAGCGAATCTCTCCGCGTCGTCGTAATGACCGTAAATCGAACCGCGTTTAAAGTAGTATTCGTTGTCTATAAAATAGTAAATTACCCCGTCTTTATGGAACTCGAAAATGCCGCAGTACTGTCTTCTCCACGCGACAGGCACGGTGATAGAGCCTATAAAGCGCATTTCTTCCCTGTATTCACGGTTTATTCCATCATACAAAGGCAGAACTACTCTCACTCCCACCATTCTCTTGCGAAGAGCCGATGGAAGCGATCCCGCGACGTCGGCAAGTCCGCCGCTCGCGATAAAAGGTCTCGCCTCGCTTGCCGCATAAAGTATTTTCATGCCAGTTCCTCCTTTTTTAAGTTATTCGGTAAAACCGCGGACATACAAACCTAAGAAATAAACAAAAGCGTAAGAGCTAAAAGAGTTTGCCCCACGTAATATGTAATTATATTGAAATCTTTGATTTTAATATTGCCTTTATCTTTTTCACTAAAGAGAAGAAGAGCTAAAACCACGTCTGAAAGGAAGAACAAAAAAGCCCCTATAATCAAAAACGCGCAAGATATAACGCCGTGTTCTACGGAGGTTTTTAATAAGTTTATCCCTAACGACGCGGCTTTTACCAGCATGGAAACAAGTAACGAACCGTAAGACACGATAACAAGAGTAGAAAGCGAAAACAAAGGCAATTTCTCAATAACGACGTAAAACAGAATCGCTAAAATCATTATAACGACTACGGCTATAATTTCAGGTAGCGTTATAAATTTCTTTGAAGGGAAATAAGTTTTAAAAGCCTCATGATAAGCTTTTATGTAAATTATGTGCGCCGCGGCGAAACATAAAGCGCCAAAAACGTTGCAGACTAAATTTTTAATGTGAAGAAGCAAATCACCCGCCCAGGAGAATACGAAACCTATAACCATAAAAAGATCGTAGTGAGAAGTATTCTTGGAAAAGAGCGCGGATAAAAGCCCTAAAAGCAGGAACATACTTGACGAAATCATTTTGTAAAATCTTGATCTCGCGTTTACTCCCGATCTCTGGGTTAAAGAAAACCTACGCGCAGAAAAAGCTTCCGTACAGATTATGATTACAAAAACTATTGCTAAGATTGCGTTTTTAAAATTTAACATGCGTTGTTATCAAGAAACTCGTCGGCTAAAGAAAGATAGGCCTTCGCTCCTTTAGAACTTCTGTCGTAATATATTACGGGTTTTCCGAAGCTTGGGGCTTCGGACAGCCTTACGTTTCGCGGAATGGTGGTGTTGTATACTTTTTTAGGGAAAAATCGCTTTACCTCAGACAGCACTTGTTGTGTGAGATTAAGCCTTCCGTCGTACATGGTGAGCAAAACGCCTTCTAAGTCAAGATAACGGTTGTACGTGTTTTTTATTTTTCTCGCGGTGTTAATAAGTTGGGACAACCCCTCAAGCGCGTAGTACTCGCACTGAATCGGGACAATAAAAGCGTCGGACGCGGTGAGAGCGTTTAACGTGATAAGACCTAACGACGGCGGACAGTCTAAAAATATAAAGTCATAATCGCCCGAAATCTCGGCTAAAGCTTTTTTCAAGAGACTCTCTCGGCGGTTCACGTCGATGATTTCAAGTTCCGCTCCGGCTAAATTCATATTGGAGGGCAGTATGTCGACCCCGTACTCTGTGTGAACAATGGCCTCGGACGCTTTCTTTTCGCCCGTTAAAACTTCGTATGAGGAAATTTTGACGTTTCTCTTGTTTAAACCGAATCCGCTTGTGGAATTGCCCTGAGGATCTATATCGCATAAAAGCGTCTTTTTGCCTTTAAAACCTATCGCCGCCGAAAGGTTCACGGCGGTAGTCGTCTTGCCGACGCCGCCTTTTTGATTTAAAATAGATACCGTCTTAGACATAATCTTCCCCGTTTTTAATGAATAATCTTTTTGATATCGTCGTTCCCGCCTAAGACGACTATGCGCTCGGTTCCCTCAAATTTATAATCGGCGCCTATGTTGGATTTAAGCTCGCCGGACTCTTTTCTTACGGCTAAAATATTCACGCCGTGTTTTACTCTCACGTTTAAAGAGCCTATCGTCTTGCCCTGCCATGATTTTGGCGCTAATATTTCGTAAATCGATATGTCTTTTGATATTTCAAAGTAATCTATTAAACTCCCGAAGCTGTACTTTACAGCGGCTTTGTACGCCATGTCTTTTTCGGGGTATACTATTTCGTCGGCGCCGTTTTTTAAAAGGAATTTCGCGTGAAGATCTCTTCCGGCTTTGCCTATTACGCGTTTAGCTCCGTTTGACTTCAGAAGGTCGGTGATTTCAAGGCTTCCCCCAAAATCGCCGCCGATACAAACGAAACAAAGGTCGAAATTCTCGACTCCTAATGATTTTATAACATCTTCTTTTTTACAGTCGCCGACCTGGGCGAAAGTCACGTCGTCCATAACGGATTGAACGGCTTCCTCGTCTTTATCGACGACCATAACCTCGTCGCCTAATTCAATGAATTTTTCGGCTAAATGGCGACCGAAACGCCCAAGACCGATAATAAGTATATTTTTCATCCTATTATGATTTTTTCCTCCGGGAACATGACGGCTTTGGCGTTCTTACTCTCGGTGAATATCATGGCGAACGACATACTGCCGACCCTGCCGGAGTACATCAAAACGGTCAAAATAAGTTGACCGAAAATATTGACTTTAGCCATAGCGCCGCTCGATATTCCGACGGTTCCGATAGCGGACGCGGCTTCGAACATAATTTCGGAAAGAGTAAGTTCCGGGTTAAAAACGCCCGTTAAAAGCGATGACAAAAACCAAAAAGCGAAGTAGATAACGGTGACGGTAAGCGATTTTTTTACGGCGTCGGTTTCTATTCTTCTGCCGTATACGTTTATATGTTTTGAGTTTTTTACGTTTGCGGCGGTCGATAAAAAGAGAACGGCCAAAGTGGTGGTCTTCAAACCTCCGGCGGTAGACCCGGGACTGCCCCCTACTATCATAAGAAAGACGTTCATTAAGGACATACAAGGCGTGACTTTAGAATAATCTATCGTGTTAAATCCCGCCGTCCTCGCCGTGACGGAGCAAAAAAAAGCGTTCAAAAGCTTATTTAAAAAGCTCATGTCCGAAAGCTCCCCTTTCCACTCGAAAATAAGAGAGCCTAAAAAGCCGGATAGAATAAGAACTCCGCTTGTCGCAACCGCAATCTTAGAGTGGAGAGAGTAACTTCTGAATTTAAATTTATGTTTTGTAAAATCGTCCCATACGGAAAAGCCAACGCCGCCTATTATTATAAGAAAACTAATCGTTAAAAGAACTAATGGGTTAAATCTGAAATAAGTAAGAGAACCGTAGGGCTTTATAGCCCCCATAAGGTCGAATCCCGCGTTGCAAAAAGCCGAAACAGAATGAAAAATCGAAAAATATATTCCTTTAAAGAAACCGAAAACGGGTATAAAGGCTATCGATAAGAGAACGGCGCCTGAAAACTCGAAAATTATCGTTCCGACGACTATTTTTTTGGTGAGCGCTATAAGACCGCCGTTATAAAGGGAATTTGTGCTTTCTTTTAAAAGACCGCGCTCCCTTAGCCCTATATGTCTTTTTAAAACGAGGGAGCAGAAGGTTATAATGGTCATATAACCTAACCCGCCCGTTTGGATAAGGAAAAGAAGAATCGCCTGCCCAAACAAAGACCAGTGAGTATACGTGTCGTAAACTATAAGACCGGTGACGCAGGAAGAGGACACGGCGGTGGTAAGGGCGTCAAAAAACGGAGTCGCCATATGGTCTTTAGAGGATACCGGCAACATTAAAAGAAACGTCCCGATTATAACGAGAACAAGATACCCTAAGGCTATGGTTCTTGTAAATGATAAAGATAAAAATCTTTTTCTTATGGGCTTTTTTGTTTCTTCGCCCGTTTTTAATAAGTCACCCGTCATTTTCTATAAGGGATTTTATGTAAATAGCTTCTTTTTTAACGTTTAAGGGCGACGGACCGCCTTCGGAATCTCTTAACGCGACGGATCTGTCTATATTGACCGCGTCGTAAACGTCGCTTTCAAAGAGATCCGAAAATTCCTTGTAGACGTTTAGGGGAAGGGTTTCAAGGTCAAAGTTGTTTTTAATGGAAAACGACACTATAGAACCCGTGATTTTATAGGCGTCCCTAAAAGGCATACCCCGTCCCACAAGATAATCGGCGCAGTCCGTCGCGTTAATAAAGCCCTTTAAAGCGGCGTTTCTGAGGTTTTCTTTATTGACGGTCATCGTTTCAATCATAGGAATAAACGCCGTAAGACATGACTTTACGGTATCGACAGCGTCAAAAACGCAGTCTTTGTCTTCTTGAAGGTCTTTATCGTATGCTAAAGGCAAGCCTTTCATTATAGTGAGAATGTTCATATTGTCACCGAAAACCCGCCCCGACTTACCCCTTACAAGCTCCGCTATATCGGGGTTCTTTTTTTGAGGCATAATGCTCGACCCGGTTGAAAACGCGTCGTCAAGCTCTATAAATTTAAACTCATAAGAGCACCAAAGGACGATTTCCTCCGAAAAACGCGAAAGATGAACGGCTATAATGGAAAGACAAGAGCAAAGTTCCATAACGAAGTCTCTATCAGACACGCCGTCGAGAGAATTGCGGCAAATATCGGAAAGTCCTAAAAGGTTGGCCGCGATATGTCTGTCGGTGTTGTAGGTCGTTCCGGCTAAGGCGCAGGAACCGAGAGGAGATACGGAAGTTCTTTTTTTGCAGTCGGAAAGGCGCTCTCTGTCTCTTAAAAACATTTCGGCATACGCTAACATATAGTGACCGAAAGTCACGCCCTGCGCTCTTTGAAGGTGAGTGTAGCCGGGCATGACGTAATCTTTGTATTTTTCGCCTGAATCGGCGAGCGTTAAGATAAGCTTCTTTAAGAGAGAATCTATATTGTCGCACTCTTTTATAAGGTTTAATCTTAAATCAAGCGCCACCTGGTCGTTGCGGCTTCTGGCCGTGTGAAGCCTTTTGCCCGCGTCGCCTACGCGTTTTGTGAGTTCGCCTTCGACAAAAGTGTGAATATCCTCGGCCTCCGGGTCTATTGTGAGAGAGCCGTTTTCTATATCGGATTTAATCTCTTTAAGACCATTGACAATGGCGTTTTCGTCGTCTTTGGAGATTATGCCGGTCTCCCCTAACATATGGGCGTGCGCGATACTGCCGTCGATATCTTCTCTGAACATTCTTTTATCGGTGTTTATGGAGGAGTTAAAGTCGTTTGTGATTTTATCGGCTTCTTTTGAAAAACGCCCTTCCCAGAGTTTCATTTGATATTCACCGCGCCTTTTAAGTTAATTTATAATTGATTTTAAGAATTTTACGGCTCTTTCGATATCCAAGGCGGGATTGTCGCCCACTTCGCGCTCTATCGTAAGAAAACCCTTATAGCCTATATCCTCTAAAGCTTTAAGGTAAGCGGGGAAATCGACGCGACCCTCGCCTAAAGGCGTTTCCAAAAACGAGTCGTCGGTAACGATTACGTCTCTTCTAACGCCGTAAATAACCTCGGGGTCTCTGTAAAAAAGTCTTTTGCCGTCTTTGGCGTGAGTGTGAACTATATAGTCTTTTAAGTTGTAAACGGCCCGCACCGGGTCGTCGCCCGTCACCATGACGAGGTTGGCGGGGTCAAGATTCACCGCGACGCCTTTAGAGCCTAAAGAGTCGAGGAATTTCCTAAGAGTTTCGGATTTTTCCGGACCTGTTTCTATGGCGAAATGAGCGTCTAAACTGTCGGCGTATTCGGCAAGTTCCCTGCAAGCTTTTTGCATTATATCGTATCTTTCGTTACTTTCGTCTTCGGGAACTACTCCTATATGCGTTGTGACAATGGAACACTCTAAATCCTTCGCCATATCGAGTATTCTTTTTGATTTTTCTACTCTTTCATCATTTTCGGACGATAAACTAAAACCGGGACTTCCTAAATCGCCGCAAAGGGCGGAAATTTTAAGCCCGTTGTCTTTCACGAGTTTTAAAAACTCGCTCTTTTTATCGCGGGTCATATTTTCAGGGCAAAACTCCCCTTTCGAGGCGTAAACCTGAATTCCGTCCGCGCCTAAACTCGCCGCCTTGACGACGGCGTCTTTAAGGTCGCATTTAAAGCTGTCTATTATTATTCCGATAGGGAAATTATACAAAGCAATCGCCTCGCTTTAAATCATCACAACGCATCGTAATTATATAACATCGCCCGGTAATTTGTCAACCGGGAATTTAAAAAGAGAAAGGGG